>CAXTFP010000181.1:0-6558 GCA_964243135.1 uncultured Lichenihabitans sp. | reverse complement strand
GACCCCTACACCGGCACCCGCACGGCCGACGTCATCTGGATCCCCGAGCACGACAGGCTGCGCGGCGACAACGTGGTGGTGACGCTGACGCCGGCCCACTGGCTGCGGCCCGCCGTCTTCGCGGCCGCCCGCGCCGCGCCCGACCCGCGCATCGCCGCCCTGCCGGGGCCGCGCGTGGCCCTGGTGCTGGGCGGCAAGGGCGTGAACCACGACTTCTCGGCCGACGACATCCGCAACCTCGCCGGCATCGCGGCCACGGTGGCCGAGGGCGGCGCGAGCCTCATGGTCACCCCGTCGCGCCGCACGCCCCCGGCGGCCGTGGCGGCCATCGCGGCGGCGCTCACCGGGGCGAGCGCCGCGGGCCGCGCCTTCGTGTGGGACGGCACGGGCATCAACCCTTATCCGCAGATCCTGGCGCATGCCGACGCCGTGGTGGTGACGGGCGACAGCGCCAACATGGTGGGCGAGGCCACGGCGACGGGCGCGCCGGTGCACGTCTACGAGCCCTCGGGCGGCCATCCCAAGGTGACGCGCTACCTCGACCGCCTGACCGAGGTCGGCGCCGTGCGCCGCTGGGCGGGCCGGCTCGAGGACTGGCGCTACGCGCCGATCGACTCGGCGCCCGTCACGGCCCTGGAGATCGCCGGCCGCTACCGCGCCTTCCGCGGCTGACGCCGGCGGCCTGACCCGCCTTCTCGGATTTCCCATCCCCTCCTGAGCCGGCCGCGGGAGCGGCGGGGTGGAAGCGCGCCCGAACGCATGCTGCGCCGGAGGAGCGCGGATGGTCCGGCGCGGGAAGCGATCCGGCGCCCGCCGCCACGGCACCGCCCACCGAGCCTCAGCGCCCTCCTCTTCGCAATATGAATCAAATGAGAATTCATATTGCGAATACCAATTCGTCTTCCATTCACTAATTCGCGTCCGGTTCACTATTAAGATTGGCATTCGAGATAGGTTATCGAGCTTTAACGCGAGCGAATGCTTCCAATAACGGAGCTTTAGATTTCCGGAACCATGTAGATTAGAGATCTATTCGTCGCTGGCGGCTCACATTCACGATCAGATTTGATCTTGTCGGAGTGAGCGTCATGGACATCCAGGTTTCTTACGACAGCACCACCGCGGCCGCCCCGCCCTGGCTGCAGTCCGCCGTCAACGCCGTCGTGGCGAAATACGACGCCCTCATCACGAACCCGATCAGCCTGTCGCTGAGCTTCGGCTGGGGCGAGGAGAACGGCAACGCGATCCGCGCCGGCGCGACCGCGCAGAACCAGTCGAACGGCACCTACATGTCGTTCGCGGACCTGACGAAGGCCATGAAGGCCCACGCCAGCACGGCGGCGGACGCCACCGCGGTCGCGAATCTCCCGGCGGCCGATCCGACGAACGGGGGCAAGTTCTACGTGCCGCTGGCGCTCCAGAAGGCGCTGGGCGTGCAGGGCGCGACGCCCGGGACCTTCGACGGCTACGTCGGGCTCAACAGCGCCCTGTCCTACACCGTCAGCCCTTCGGGTCAGATCGCGAGCGGCACCTACGACGTCGTGAGCGTCATCGAGCACGAGGTGTCCGAGGTCCTGGGCCGCGTCGGCTTCCTGTCCGGGAGCAGGACGCTGGGCGTCTACGGGCCGATGGACCTGTTCCGCTACACCGCGCCCGGGCAGCGCGGCCTCACGGCCGGTTCGGGCTCCTTCTCCATCGACGGCCAGGCGATGCTGAAGCAGTTCAACAATCCCCTGGCCGGGGGCGACGCGGCGGACTGGAGTTCCAGCACCTTCGGCGACACGTTCGGCAACTCGACGGCCGGCATGGCCAGCACCTTCTCGGCGACCGACATGACCCTGCTGGACGTGCTGGGCTACACGCTCTCCGACCCGGCCCCGCAGGCCGCGCAGGCCGTCCAAGCTCCGCCGCCGAAACCCGCCCCACACGCCACCTTCGGCTCCACCGTGTCGTTCGCGAACGCCGACACGGTCAACATCTCCGGCACGCTGTCGGACCCCGCCGGCCGGGTCGAAGTCTTCGCCGAGGACGACGACCTCGGCGCCGCCACGGTCGCGGGCGACGGCAGCTGGAAGCTTCAGGCCGCGCTCTCGCGCGACTACGTTGGCGCGCTGTCGGCCGTCGTGACGGGGTCGAACGGCGCTTCCGCCACAGTCGACGCGCCCTTCACCCTGCTCGGCTCGCTCAGGTCAGGCTCGGGCTCCTCGGGTCTCGCGGCGGGGGTCGGCGGCGCCAACTACCTGAAATATTCGGTCACGCAGCACGACAACGGGACATCGACCTACGACTACAAGGGGGGCTCGTTCTTCAAAAACGCCAAGTACAGCCGCGACACCTACCTGTTCTCGGACGACGGGACCGCCCTGTCGGAGACGAAGAACCTGAAGGGCGGCGGCCATGAGATCTCGGCCCTGGCGGACGGCCAGACCATCCGCGCGCTCGGCAACGACACGATGGCGGCCTATGGCAGCAACGATACCTTCGTGTTCTCGCTTCACCCCGGGCAGGAGACGATCACGGACTTCGCGGCCACCGGCGGGGGGCACGACGTCATCAGCCTGTCGTCGTCCAGCTTCTCCTCCATCGCGGACGTGCTGAACAACCTGAAGAGTTCGGGCGGCGACACGATCCTCACCCTGTCCCCCTCGGACTCGATCACCATCCACAACGTCAGCGTCGCGAGCCTCAAGGCCAACCCGAGCGACTTCAAGCTGCACGGTTGAGGAGCGAAGCCTCCACGCCGCTTCGTCTCAAAACGGGACGGAAAATCTGTTATTAACCTTTCGTTTACCTCGAACTGTACAGCATAGCCCGCGCTGTGACATGATCTCCTCCATTGCGACGATCGATGGACGGGGCGGGGGATCACCATGCTGCAGCCGAATGCCGGGACCTCCGTGAACGCCTCCGTCGCCCTCGCGGAGTCCTTGGTGACCGGCCCGACCCTCGCGATCCTGACGCCCGGTGGCGCGAGCACCGACCGCTCGCAGGTGATCGCCGGCACCTTCGGCGGCGTGGCGGGCTTCGATCCAACGGGGCAAGTGGTCGAGATCGAGGACGGCGGCGTGACGGTCGGCACCGCCACCGTGGCGCCCGACGGAACGTGGTCGGCGCCGGTCCTCCTGTCGGACCTCGGCGCCAACGTGCTCACGGCGACCGCGACGGGCGACGCGGGTCGGGCGGTGACCAGCGACCCGGTGGTCCTCACCCTGGAGACCGTGCTGTCGCCCCCGAGCGGCGGCGCGGCGGCAACCCTGCCGGAGGCAGCCGTGCACCATCCCGCCCACGGCGCGACCGCGTCGGCCACCGACGGCGCCGACACCTTCGTGTTCAAGCCCCATCCCGGCCACGTCACGGTCGAGGGTTTCTCGGCCCTGGGCTTCGGCCACGACGCGCTGAGCTTCTCGTCCCGCAGCTTCGCGTCGATCGTCGACATTCTGCACCACACCACCATGTCGGGCGGCGACGCCGTGATCCACCTCTCGCCCACCGACAGCATCACCCTCGCGGGGGTGAGCAAGGCCGACCTCAGGGCCGGCCGCGACGCTCTCGCCCTGCACGGCAGAGGCCGGCCTGCCATACGCTTTCCGGATGGTTGCCCCACTTGCCGCTCATACCCGCACAGGCGGGGATCCAGCGCCAGGAGGCGGCCGAAGGCCGACATGATTTTCCCGCACGCCGCTCATCGTGCGGTGGCAGGAAAGTTGTGGCCTTCGGCCGAACATCGCTGGCTGACTTCCCGCCTGCGCGGGATAAGCGGATCAGGTGGCGGTCCGACGCGATCACACGGAAGGCGTGAGGGTCATCGTCAGGCGATGAGCTGCATCAGGCGGGCGAGACAGGACGACCTCTCGTAGGACCGCTCGACCGTGCGCCTCGCCTCCTTCCGGAGGCCGGCGAAGCGCCGCGGTTCGGCGAGGGCGTCCACGATCGTGCGCGCGAGCCGCGCGGTGTCGAAGAAGTCCACCAGGACGCCGTTGCTGCGGTCGATGACCTCCTGGACGGGCGCAGTGGCGGAGCCGATCACCAGGCACTCCGCCGCCATGGCTTCGAGCATCGACCAGGACAGGACGAAGGGATAGGTCAGGTAGACGTGGGCCGACGAGACCTGGAGCACCTTCAGGTAATCCGCATAGGGCAGGGACCCCAGGAAGTGGACGCGGCCGAGGTCGAGGTCGCGCCGGTTCTCGTCGAGGTAGACGTCCTTCCAGCTTCGCCCCCGCTCCGCCTCCGCGCCGTACGAGACGCCGTCCCCCCCGACGATGAGGACCCGTGCGGACCGCCTGTCCCGCAGCACCTGCGGCAGGGCGCGCATGAAGCTGTGGTAGCCCCGCAGGGGTTCGAGGTTGCGCGCCACGAAGGTCACGACCTCGTCGCCGGCCTCGAGCACCGTGCCGTCGGGCAAGGACAGCCTGGCGTTCGGGTCGGGGCGGACGGCGTCGAGGTCGATGCCCTCGTGGCACACGGAGATCCGGGGCTGGAACGCCGGTGGAAAGACCGAGCGCTGCCAGGCCGTCGGCGACAGGGCGACGTCCGTCTCGGCGAGGGCCAGGAGGGTGGCGGCGTTGCGGGCCCGCAGCGCCACGATCCCGTCGACGCTGAGGGCGGGGCTTTCGGGGTCGAAGCCGACGTCGAGGCCCGCCTCGCGATAGAAGAACTCGAAATAGGTGACGAGCTTGGCGCGCGGGAACAGCGACCGGATGGGCAGGCTCTCGCCCCAGCCGCAGTGGACGAAGACGACGTCCGGCGCGAAGCCCCCCGCGATCAGGTCCCCGGCCACGTAGACGATCTGCTCGGCCCTGCGGCATTCGAGGTCGAAGCGCCGCGCGAAGGGGTGGACGGCCTCGATCCCCACCGCCGTGACGTCGTAGCGGGCCACCGACACGCCCGGCATGTCCCGCGCCGTCCGCGACCCGATCCCCATCACGGTGTTGCCGGGCCGGGCCGCGAGATGCGCCGCGATGGGGCGGAACTGGCCGGGGAAGTTCTGGTGGACGAAGAGTGCCTTCATCGCGTCCCGGCCGTCACGCGGCGGCACCGGCATCGCTGAACAGGAATTCGAGGTGGGTGCCCCGCACCACGGTTCTGACGGCCTCGGCCGAGCAATCCGGCATGGCGAGGACGGCCCACAGGTCGTAGAAGCCGCCACTCCCCACCCTGATCTCCGTGAATCCGGCGTCGAGCGCGACGGTGCCGAGCCGCTCCTGCGTGAAGCCGGTGCGATGCGCCATGAAGACGTTCCCGGCCGCGATGGACGCGCCGTGGCCGAACATCATGTCGTGGACCGAGATGGGGCCCGCCGGCGAATCATAGGCCTTGTGGTCGAGGCCGCGCTCGATCAGGTCCGCTGCCACGGCCTGGAGGTCCGGGCAGGTGATGAGGGCGAAGCCGTCCGGCTTCAGCACGCGCCGGAACTCCGCCAGCGTCACGGGCACCTCGTGGCCGTGGAGGTGCTCGATGTTGTGCGACGACCAGATGGCGTCGAAACTCGCGTCCCCGAAATGCGGCCGGAGATCGGTGACAGACCCCACGACGTCGGGCTCGACGGCCGGATCGATGTCGAAGCGCAGCTCGCGCCAGCCGTCGGGCGCGAAGCACGGATGCAGGCTGTTCGGCGTCCGCCGCCCCGAGCCGGCGTTGAGGACCAGCTTGCGCGATCGCGACTCGGCGTCATCCATCGCGGCGCACCGAATCAGAAGCCGGACGGGATCGGCCGGGCGACCGGCGCGGCCGGCTGCCGGGCGTCGAGGGGCGTCGGGGGCCAGGCCAGCCCGGAATAGGGTGCGTCATCCATCGCCATCCAGGGAGTGTAGAACGGATCGCAGCCCGGCACCACGCTCCAGCGGTGGCGAAACACGGCTTCCTCCCGCTCCGCCAGGGCGCGGAGGTCGGTCAGATCCAGCGGGATGCTGGGCCGCGACTCCTGCGTGAGGCGGGCGTGGGGCGTCAGCACGACGCGGCAGCCGCGCTCGCGCAGGCGCAGGCAGTAATCGGCGGCGTAGAGGCGCGTCGGGAAGCGCTGGGCGTCGAACCCGCCCGCGGCCGCGAAGAGCGCGCGCGGGGTGAGGAGACAGGCCGCGGACACCGCGCTGCACTGGTGCGCGGCCGCGAGGAGCCCGGTGTGACCGTCGTCGCCGGCCATGCGATCCGTGAAGCGCGGCACGGCCCTCATCTTCGGGCCGAGCGCGAAGCCGGCGTCCCTCACGACCCCGCTGTCCCAGGCCACGAGGCCGCCGACCGCGCCGATGTCGCGCACGCCGAGGCGGCCGAGCATCTCGTCGAGCCAGCCCTCCCCCTCGCCGACGAGGCCGGCTTCCAAGAACAGGAGGTGCTCGCCCCCCGCGCCCGCGGCCGCGCGGCCGAGCAGCCGCGGCGCGCAGAAGCCGCCGGGGACGCGCAGGACACGGTGGCCCCGCGCTCCGGCTTCGTCGAGCGCCGCAGCGACGCCGTCCCAGTAGGCCTGCTTGCGGGCGCTCTGCGCGGGCACGGCCCGTCGGGCCTGGTCGGCGAGCGCGTCCCGGTCCCGCCACGCCTGCTCGACGGCCGCGGCCAGGACGC
>CAXTFP010000180.1:0-6561 GCA_964243135.1 uncultured Lichenihabitans sp. | reverse complement strand
CCCTTGCCCTCGCGCTGGTGCTCGCCGCCTCCGGCATCGCCTCGGCCGCCGCCCCGCAGAAGGTCGTCGTCGCCTACCAGACCGGGCCCGACCCCATCGAGGTCGCGATCGTCAGCGGCGACCTCGCCAAGGACACCGGCCGCGAGGTCGAGTTCCGGCGGTTCAACTCGGGCGCCGAGATCTTCGCCGCCATCGCGTCCGGCGACGTCCAGATCGGCTACGTGGGCTCCAGCCCCTTCGCGGCCGCGGCGAGCCGCGGGCTCGACATCCAGGCCTTCTACGTGTCGTCCATCTCGGGCACTGACGAGGCCCTGGTGGTGCGGAACGGCGCCGGCATCGCGGCCCCCGCCGACCTCAAGGGCAAGCGCCTGTCGGCCGCCCCGGTCTCGACCGACCACTACCAGCTCCTCGCGACCCTGAAGCAGAACGGCATCGCCGAGAAGGACGCGACCGTGCTGGCCCTGCCGCAGCCCGAGATCGTGGCGGCCTGGCACCGCGGCGACCTCGATGGCGCCTTCGTGTGGGACCCCGCCCTGTCCGAGCTGAAGAAGACCGGCACGGTCCTGCTCACCTCCAAGCAGGTGGCCGAGCGCGGCGCGCCCACCTTCAACGCCTGGGTGGCGACGAGCGCCTTCGAGGCGAGCGACCCCGCCTTCGTCCAGCGCTTCGCGGCCGAGATCGCCAAGCAGAACGCGTCGTTCATCACCGACAAGGCGGCCTGGACGGAAGATTCGGCCAACGTCAAGGCCATCGCCAAGCTGCTCGGCGGCACGCCGCACGACCAGGCGGCGGGCCTGCACGACCTCAACCTGCTGCCGGCCTCGGTCCAGGCCACGGACGCCTGGCTCGGCGGCGGGGAGAAGGGGGGCGTCGCCCGGATCCTGAAGGACACTGCGGTCTTCCTCAAGGAGCAGCACAAGATCACCGGCCTGCGCGACAGCTACGCGGGTTTCGCGACGGCGCGCTTCGTCGAAACCCTGTCCAACTGATCCTCGCCCCCGTCGAGCTCCGGCGGCGCCCGCCCGCGCCGCCCCCCGTGATCGGACGCACCATGCTCCAGGTCCAGCACGCTTCCGTCTTCTTCGAATCCCGCGGCGGCCAAGTCGTGCACGCGCTCGATCGCGTGTCGATCGACATCGCGCCCCGCAGCATCGTGGTGGCGCTCGGCACCAGCGGCTGCGGGAAGTCGACGCTGCTCAACGCCATCGCGGGCTTCATGCCGCTGAGCCACGGCACGATCACGCTCGACGGCGCGCCCGTCGAGCGGCCCGGGGCCGAGCGCGGCGTCGTGTTCCAAAAGGACGCGCTCCTGCCCTGGCGCAGCGTGCTCGACAACGTCGTGCTCGGGCTGGAATATGCCGGCGTGCCGCGGGCGGAACGGCGGCGGCGGGGGCTCGACCTCCTGAAGCTCGTCCACCTCGGGGACTTCGCCGCGGCGCAGCCCCACGAGCTCTCGGGCGGCATGCGCCAGCGGGTCGGCATCGCCCGGGCGCTCGCCACCGATCCCAAGATCCTGCTGATGGACGAGCCCTTCGGGGCGCTCGACAGCATGACGCGCGAGCACATGCAGGACCTGCTCGTCGAGGTCTGGGCCAAGACCGGCAAGCAGATCTTCTTCATCACCCATTCCATCGAGGAGGCCCTGTTTCTCGGCACGACCGTCGTAGTCATGTCGCCGCGCCCGGGGCGCGTCGTGGCGCGCTGGGAGCTCGACTTCGTCCGCCGCCTCGCGGCCGGCGAGAGCGCCGCCGCGATCCGGGGCCTGCCGGCCTTCGTCGCGCTGCACGGCGAAATCCGCGCCATGGTCCATGCCGGCGAAGCCGGGAAGCTACATTGAGCCTCGCGGCCCTCCCCGACGACGGTGCCGTGCCGGTCCCCGAACAGCCGCGCATCGTCCGCCCCCGCAGTTTCGGCTCGGCGAACCGCGGCACCGCGGGCATCAGCCTCGCGGCGGTCGCGCTGATCCTCGCCGCCTGGGAGCTCACGACGCGCTTCGGCCTCGTCAAGCCCCTGTTCCTGCCCTCGCCGGCCGAGGTGTGGACCCAGCTCGTCGCCGTCTCGACCGACGGCTACGCCAACGCCACCCTGGCGGAGCACCTCGAGGCCAGCCTGCTGCGCATCCTTTCGGCCGCCGTCATCGCGACCGCCACGGCCGTGCCCATCGGCCTCGCCATGGGCCTCAGCCGCCACGTCAAGGGGCTGTGCGATCCGGTGATCGAGTTCTACTGGCCGCTGCCGCCGCTGGCCTACCTGCCGTTGATGATCATCTGGCTCGGCATCGGGGAAGCCTCCAAGGTCACGCTGCTGACGCTCGCCATGTTCGCGCCCATCTGCCTGTCGGCCCAGGCCGGGGTCCGGGGGCTGCCGGCCGAGCGGGTCAACGCCGCCCTGGCGCTCGGGGGCACGCGCTGGCAGGTGCTGCGCAGCGTGGTCCTGCCCAGCGCCCTGCCCGAGATCCTCACGGGCCTCTGGATCGCGGTGGGCGTCGGCTGGTCGACCCTAGTGGCGGCCGAGCTCATCGCGGCGACCCGCGGCGTCGGCTACATGATCATGTCGGCCGCGCAGTTCCTCGCCACGGACGTCGTCTTCGTGGGCATCGGCGTCATCGCGGCCTGCGCCTTCGCCTTCTCGCTCGGCATGCGGTCCCTCGAACGCTGGCTCGTGCCCTGGCGGGGCCGCGCCTGACCGGGAAGCGTAGCCGCATGAGGTCGACGGTGGCGCCGCGGTCCGCCGCGCCGGTGCCCCTCCCAACCCGCCCGATCGGAGCACCGCCATGATGTTCGCCGTCCGGCCCGCCTCGCCCTGCCGCGTGAGCGTGCTCGAAGACCCGGCCGATCTCTCGCACCTCCTGCCCGAGTGGTGGGCGCTGTGGAGCCGCAGCGCGGGGGCGACGCCCTTCTCATCGCCGGCCTGGCTGCTGCCCTGGTGGGACGCGTTCCACCCGGGGAAGCTGTTCACGGCCGCGGTGCGGCGCGACGGGCTGCTGGTCGGCCTCGCGCCCTTCTACATCGAGGACGGCGCGCAGGGACGGCGGCTCCTGCCGCTCGGCATCGGGGTCACGGACTACCTCGACGTCCTGATCGACGGCGCGCCGGTCGACGATGTGGCCGCGGCCATCGTGGCGGCCTACCGGCAGCGGGCCGAGCGCTGGGACAGCTGGTCGCTGGAAGAGTTGGCGCCGGACGCGCTGGCGCTGCGGCTCCCGCTCGGCGACCTGCTCGACCGCGAGGAGGCGCAGTCGGCCTGCCCCGTGCTGCCCCTGCCCGCCAGCGCCGCGGTGTGGCGCGGGACCCGGGCCTGGCGGCGCTGGCGCAGGAGCTGGAACAGGGTGGCCCGCCACGAGCGCGTCGACATCGTGGCCGGCGACGCCGCGAACGCCGGACAGCTCTTCGACACCCTGGTGGCCCTCCACACCCGGCGCTGGAGCGCGGTCGGCCAGCCGGGCGTGCTGTCCGACCCCGCCGTGCTGGCCTTCCACCGCGGCGCCCTGCCCCGGCTGCTGGCGTCGAACCTGCTCCGGCTGTTCACCCTGTCGGTCGACGGCAGGGCGGTGGGTGCCTATTACGGCCTCACGCACCGCCGGCAGGCCTACGGCTACCTCAGCGGCTACGATCCGTCGCTGGGCTTCGACAGCCCCGGCACGGCGCTCCTCGGCCATGCCATCCAGACGGCGGTCGCGGAAGGGTGCGACACGTTCCACTTCCTGCGCGGCCGGGAGCCCTACAAATATGCTTGGGGCGCCGTCGACCGCTGGAACAACTTGCGCATCGCCAGGTCCGCGCCCGCGTTCGAACACGCGGGCGGACGCCCGCCCTGGGACACGGCCGGTCCGTCGTCCTGACCCGGCCCGCGTCGGCGTACCCCGGAGACGGGCGATGCGAAGTCCGGAAGACGCGCCGCTCGACCCTTTCATCATGGAGCAGGTCGGGTCCGACCGCCTTGGCGGGGTGGGTGCCGAGCGGAAGCACGAGCGGGTTAGACCCGCTCAGGCTGCCAGAAACGACAGGGGGCGCTGCTCGAGGAAGGTGAGCAACGCGAAGTCGGACACCAGCACGCGGTCCGCGACATGGACCGGGATGCCGCGGCGTCGCGCGAGGCGCACGACCTCGTTCTCGGCGGCCGCGTCGCCGATCGCGCCCAGCACGACCGAGGCGTCGGCCATGTCGGCTTCGTTCGGGCTGCGGTCGTGGACTTCGATCGCGAACAGCTCGGCGAAGCGCTTGACCGCGGGCTCGGGGGCGGGATGGATCAGGACGACGTCGTCGCTCCGGATCGTCGCGAGGCGCAGCAGGTCGAGCGCGCGCCCGGAGCCGCCGGCGACCAGGATGCGATCCCGCCCGCCTTCGGGCTGGTGTTGGAGGGTGTTCGACGGGCGATGTGGCATGGGCGGGTGCTCGGGTGCAGCAGGGCTTTTGGCCCGGAGCGCACCTCCGGGCCGATCTCGATCCGTTTCGAGTCGGATCGACAACACCGCTTTCCCGCATCTGCGGCGCGCCCTGCCCGCAGCCGCCGACGTCCGGCCGCGATCCTGACCCGGCCCTTCACGACATCGACGTCGTCCTTCGCCGACGGCGCGCGTGAAAACGGGTTCGCACGAGCCGAGCCGCGTGCCTGAAGGCCGTGTCGGTGTCGCTGCATCCTCGTGATCCGTCGCTTCCTGGAGGTGCTGGATCGGTCATTCCAGGAAGGAGGTTGTCACATTATCTACTAAACTAGTCAACTAATGTTTCCGGGCCGTGGCGCCGCTAGTTCGACCTGTCTGAACCCGCAACAGGATCAGCACGGCCGGGAAATCAAAAATCAGCTTCTCCTGCTGGACAGACGCGATGTTCAGCGTTTGAAGGCCGCAGCGGGCGCGTTACGAGGTCAGCGGCGGTGCTGAACTGGCGCGCCCAAGGGGGATCGAACCCCTGTTTTCGCCGTGAAAGGGCGACGTCCTGGACCGCTAGACGATGGGCGCGGAAGGCGCGGCCGATGGATCGGCGCCTCGGTGGACCTTTAAGCAAACCCCAGGGCGCGTGGCAAGCGCGGCCGATGCGCCCGGCCGGACCGCCCGACCGTCGCCGCGCGTTGCGAGAAACACGCATCCGCATCGGAGTGTCCCCCATGAGCGATCCAGACCGCCGCCACATCCTGCGCCTCGCCGCCGCGACGGCGGCCGGCACGGCGCTGAGTGCCGCGGGCGCGCAGGCCGCCGAGAAGGCCGTCGACACGGGGGCCGTGCAGGGCGGGAAGGTCGAGTTCCCCACCTGGACGGCGCCGACCGAGCGGCCGGCCGCGCCGCCGCCCGCTCCCCTGCCGCCCTCCGAGCGCGTCGGCTTCGCGGTGCTGGGGCTCGGGCGGCTGGCACTGGAGGAGATCCTGCCGGCCTTCGCCCAGACGAAGCGCGCCAAGCTCGTGGCACTGATCTCGGGGACGCCCGACAAGGCGCGGCTCGTGGCGTCGCAATACGGCGTCCGCCCCGAGGCGGTCTATGGATACGGCGACTGGGCGACGATCGCGGCGGATCCCGCGATCGAGACCGTCTACGTCGTCACGCCCAACGGGCTGCACCGGGAGCAGACGCTCGCGGCCGCGGCGGCCGGCAAGCACGTGCTGTGCGAGAAGCCGATGGCCAACACCTCGGCCGACTGTCAGGCGATGATCGACGCCTGCGCGGGGGCGAAGCGCCACCTGATGATCGCCTACCGATGCCAATACGAGTCCCACAACCGGGCCGTGCAGGCGATGGTGCGGGACGGGCGCTACGGCCCCGCCCTGCTCTACGACGCCGTGAACACGCAGAACATGGCGGCCCCGACGCAGTGGCGCTTCGACAAGGCGCTGGCGGGCGGCGGCGCCCTGCCGGACATCGGGCTCTACTGCCTCAACGGCGTGCGCTTCCTCACCGGCGAGGAGCCCCTGGAAGTCTTCGCCCGCACTTATTCCACGCCGAACGATCCGCGCTTCCGCGAGGTGGAGGAGATGGTGTCCTTCACGCTGCGCTTCCCGAGCGGCCTCGTGGCCAACTGCGCGGCCAGCTACGGCCTGCACGAGAACCGCCGCCTCGGCTTCGGCCTGCCGGGGGCTGCGGTCGATTTCACCAATGCGTTCGCGTATACGGGCCACCAGTTGCGCGTGTCGCACCGCGACGGCGAGATCGAGACCGTCGAGGACCGGCGCATCGGGGCGAAGAACCAGTTCGCCCTGGAGATCGACCACATGGCCGAATGCGTGCGCACCGGCCGTCGGCCGCGCACGCCGGGCGAGGAGGGCCTCGCCGACCAGCGCATCATGGAGGCGATCTACCGTTCGGCCGAGACCGGCCAGCCCATCGCCCTGCCCCGCGTCGAGGCGCTCGACACCACCCGCGGCCCGGCGCTGCCGGCCGATGGGGCGAGCTGACCGGCCGTTCAGTCCGGGGCGGGCGCGGCGTCGATCAGGCGCAGCTCCGCCCGCCCCTGCCCGCCGCCGTAGCGGTTGACCGTGAGGGTGCCGGCCGCGTGGACGAGCCGGCCACGGGCCGCCGCGAGCCCCTGCCCCAGCGCCGTGTCGGCGGCGCGGAACGCCACGGCGCGGATG
>CAXTFP010000179.1:5645-6569 GCA_964243135.1 uncultured Lichenihabitans sp. | reverse complement strand
CCCTACATCGTGGTGATCGTGGACGAGATGGCCGACCTGATGATGGTGGCCGGCAAGGACATCGAGGGCGCGATCCAGCGGCTCGCCCAGATGGCGCGCGCGGCCGGCATCCACCTCATCACGGCCACGCAGCGGCCCTCGGTGGACGTCATCACCGGCACCATCAAGGCCAACTTCCCGACCCGCATCTCCTTCCAGGTGACGAGCAAGATCGACTCGCGCACCATCCTGGGCGAGCAGGGGGCCGAGCAGCTCCTGGGCCAGGGCGACATGCTGTACATGGCGGGCGGCGGGCGCATCTCGCGCGTGCACGGGCCCTTCGTGTCGGACGCCGAGGTCGAGGGCGTGGTGGCCCACCTCAAGGCCCAGGGGCGCCCCGACTACCTCGACGCCGTCACGGAGGACGCCGACGTCGAGGGCGCCGCCGAGCCGCCGGCCGCGGGCACGCTCGACGCCGAGGAGTCGGGCGACCTCTACGACCGCGCCGTGGCGATCGTGCTGCGCGACCGGAAGTGCTCAACCTCCTACGTCCAGCGCCGCCTCGGGGTCGGCTACAACAAGGCCGCCTCCCTGGTCGAACGCATGGAGAAGGAGGGGCTGGTGGCCCCGGCCAGCCACGCCGGCAAGCGCGAGATCCTCGTCGGCGGGGGCCTCGACCGGGGCGCCTTCGAGCCCGACGACGAGCCCTGACGATCTCCGGCGCCTGCCTCGGATCGAGGCAGTCGAACAGGCTCACGAACTCGAACGTCTCACAAACGCCACACCGGACCCCTATCGCGCCGACCCATCGCCAGCCGGACACACCGCATGAATCGCTCGCTCCCGATCGCGCTCGCAATCATCGCCCTGATCGGGGGCAGGGCGGTCGCCGAGACGCCGCCGCTCAACCTGCAGTCAGCCAAGGCGGTCCAAGCGAAGCCGGCC
>CAXTFP010000179.1:0-5635 GCA_964243135.1 uncultured Lichenihabitans sp. | reverse complement strand
GGCAAACCTCTGGCGGCCGACGCCGACGAGCGGGTGGCCAAGGCCAACCACTACTTCAACGGCGAACCCACGATGATCGCCAACTTCACCCAGATCGGGGGTGACGGCCGGCGCACGGACGGCAAGCTGCTGATCGAGAAGCCGGGCCGCATGCGCTTCGCCTACGCTCCGCCGGCCACCCTGGAGATTGTCGCGGACGGCAGCTCGGTCGCCGTGATCGACCGCAAGCTCCACACCCAGGACCTGTATTTTATCGGTCAGACGCCGCTGAAGTTCCTGCTCAGCGACCACATCGACCTCGCCACCGACACCAAGATCACCGGCGTCTCGGGTGACGGCGACACGGCCTCGATCGACATCGAGGACAAGGCCACCTTCGGCGGCACGTCCAAGATCCGCCTCACCTTCGGCCTGCAGCCCTTCGCCTTGAAGCAGTGGACCGTCGTGGATCCGCAGGGCTACGAGACGCTGGTGTCGCTGTCGGACGTCGACCTCAGCACCAAGCCCGAGGACGGCCAGTTCAAGATCAACACCGAGCGCATGCTGAACACCCGCAAGTGACGAGACGCCCGCCGTCGGCGCCCGGGACGCGGCAGCCTTGACCCTCACCGTCGCGTCCTGGAATATCAACTCGGTGCGGCTGCGCATGCCCATCGTGAAGCGCTTCGTCGAGGCGGCCCGCCCGGACATCCTGTGCCTGCAGGAGACCAAGGTGCGCGACGCCGATTTCCCCTTCGCGGACCTGCGCGGGATGGGCTACCCCCACATCGAGATCAGCGGTCAGAAGGGCTACCACGGGGTGGCGATCCTGTCGCGTTTCCCGCTCGCGTCCGTGACACGCGGGCCCTTCTGCCGCGAAGGCCACGCCCGCCACCTGTCGGCCACGCTGGGGGAGGGCGCCGGGGCGGCGGCCGGGGTGACGGTCCACAACTTCTACGTGCCGGCGGGCGGCGACGAGCCCGACCCGGCCGCCAACCCGAAGTTCGACCACAAGCTCCACTTCCTGGACGGCATGGAGCGCGGCCCGCGCCTGGGCCACTTCGCCCCCGAGCGCGCCGTCGTGGTGGGCGACCTCAACGTCGCCCCGCTCGAGACCGACGTGTGGAGCCACAAGGCCCTGCTCAAGGTCGTCAGCCACACGCCGGTCGAGGTCGAGGCCTTCGCCCGCGTGCGGGCCGCCGGTGGCTGGGTGGATGCCATGCGGGAGCGCATCCCGCCCGCCGAGAAGCTTTACACGTGGTGGAGCTACCGCTCGCCCGACTGGGCGGCGGCCGACAAGGGTCGGCGGCTCGACCACGTGTGGCTGAGTCCCGACCTCGCCGGCGACCTCGGCGACGTGACGGTGTTCCGCGAGGCCCGCGGCTGGGACAAGCCGTCCGACCACGTCCCCGTCATGGCGGCGTTGCGGCTCTGAGCGCCGCCAGCTGGCCGCCGAGCCGCGCCGCCCAGTAGCGGCGGAGCGCCGGGGCGTTGTGCGGATAAACGTCGAGCACCCGCATCATCAGCGAGCGCGGCACCGCGACGACGTTGGCGGCCTCGTGCGCGGTCGCGGTCGCGACCTGGACGCTCGGCGCGAACAGCGCCGTCTCGTTCAGCAGCGTGCCGGCCAGCGCCCAGCGCACCGACAGGTCCTCCTCGTGCTCGGCGTCGAGCGCCAGCGTGCCCGTGTCGAGCAGCACGGCGGCCTCGGCGGGCTCGCCCCGCCGGAACAGCACGTGGCCGGCCGGCAGGCGGCGCGGCTCGGCCGAGAAGGCCAGGAGGCGCAGGGCCTCCTCGTCGAGGCAGGCGAAGACGGGCAGGCGCCTCAGGCGCTCGATGTCGCGCCCGAGCGCCACGCCGCTCTTCCGCGTCACGCGTTCAGCCGGTAGCCGCCGGCATCCGTCACGAGGACGCGGGCGTGGGCGGGGTCATCCTCGATCTTCTGGCGCAGGCGGTAGATGTGCGTCTCCAGCGTGTGGGTGGTCACGGCCGAGTTGTAGCCCCACACCTCGCGCAGCAGCACGTCGCGGCTCACCACCTGCGGGCCCGCCCGGTACAGGAAGCGCAGGATCGCGGTCTCCTTCTCGGTCAGCCGCAGCCGCACGCCCTTGTCCGTGACCAGGAACTTGGCGCTCGGCTTGAACGTGAAACTCCCGACCTGGAGGGACGCGTCCTCGCTGCCCTCGTGCTGGCGCAGGTGGGCCCGCATGCGGGCCATGAGCACGGCGAAGCGGAAGGGCTTCGACACGCAGTCGTTGGCCCCGGCCTCCAGCGCCAGCACCACGTCGTCCTCCGAAGTGTCGCGGCTGAGCATGATGATCGGGCTCGAATAGCCGTCGGCCCGCAGGGCCCGCACCATGGCCATGCCGTCGCGGTCGGGCAGGGACAGGCTCATGATGACGAGGTCGGGCCGCTCCGCGCGCAGCGCGCCCTCGGCTTCCCCCGCGCTGGCCGCGCAGGAGGGCCTGAAGTCCTCGTGGCAGCCGATCTGTTCGGCCAGGGTCGCCCGAAGATCGTCGTCGTCGTCGACGATCAGGACCTTGCGGGCGTGAGCCATGGGCACCTTCCTCCGGCGGCGGCGAGGCCGCGCGAGGCGGCCCGGCCCGCCGCGAGCCCTCGGGCGACCCGCCGGCGGGGACGGCTCTCCCGGGATGCAGGTTGCGCAAAGAACGGCCGGTGCGCAAGCGCTCCGATGGATGTCACGCGCGGGAGACCCGCGCGGCCTGCGCCATCGTCGTCTCCGCATCGACCTCCCGAACGTGCTATGCATCGAGGGCCGACGGATGACCCTTCCCGGCCGTGAGGGTCGGCTCCGCGGAGATGGCCCGCTTTCGCGCCGCGGCCGTGGCCTCCATGCCTTTCAGTCGAACCCCGATGATCCGTACCTATGTCCGCGTCCTCGCCGTCCTCCGCGCCGAGCGCAAGCTCGCCACGGCGCTGGTCCTGGCCAATGCCGTGCTGGCGGCCTCGCAATTCGGCGAACCCGTCCTGTTCGGCCGGATCATCGACCGCGTGGGCGGGGCGGACGCCGTGGGGGAACGCTGGTCGGCCGTGCTGCCGCCGCTCATCGCCTGGGGCGCGCTCGGGCTCTTCAACATCCTGTGCGGGGTGGCCCTGGCGTTCAACGCCGATCGCCTGGCCCACCGCCGCCGCCTCGACCTCACGGCGGGCTTCTTCGAGCACGTCCTCCACCTGCCCACGAGCTTCCACGGCGCCAACCATTCGGGCCGCCTGCTCAAGGTGATGCTGGAGGGCGTGAACGGCATGGCGGCGCTGTGGCTGTCGTTCTTCCGCGACAATTGCGCGTCCTTCGTGGCCTTGGCCGTGATGATGCCCCTGTCGCTGCTGGTGAACTGGCGCCTCGGGCTGCTGCTCGTCGTGCTGGTGGCGGCGAGCGGCACCGCGACCCTGCTGGTGCTGCGCCGCACCGAGGCCCTCCAGCACCGCGTCGAGCGCCACAACTCCGGGCTCGCCGAGCGCGTGGCCGACAGCTTCGCCAACGTGCCGGTGATCCAAAGCTTCACCCGTGTCGCGACCGAGACGCGGGGGCTGCGCCGCGTGACGGAGGCGGTGCTGGCCGCGCAGATGCCTGTGCTGTCCTGGTGGGCGCTGGCCGCGGTGGCGACGCGCGCCGCCTCCACGCTGACGCTGCTGTCGATCTTCGTGCTGGGTCTGGCGCTGCACTTCCGCGGCCTCGCCACGGTCGGCGAGATCGTGGCCTTCATGAGTCTGGCGGCCGGCATGATCGCCCGCCTCGACCAGCTCGTGTCATTCTTCAACGCCCTGTTCCTCCAGGTGCCGAAGCTGCGGGACTTCTTCGGCGTGCTCGACACCGTGCCGGCCGTGCGCGACCGCCCCGGCGCGCGCGACCCCGGCCGGCTCACGGGCCGGGTCGCCTTCGAGGACGTCTCATACTCCTACGACGGCCGCCGCGACGCCGTGGCGGGCGTCAGCCTCGCGGTCGCGGCCGGCGAGACGGTGGCGCTGGTGGGCGAGACGGGCTCGGGCAAGTCGACGACGCTGGGGCTGCTGCACCGCGTCTTCGACCCGGCGGGCGGGCGCATCACGGTCGACGGCACGGACCTGCGCGACCTCACGCTCGCGGGCCTGCGCCGCAACATCGGCGTCGTGTTCCAAGAGCCGATGCTGTTCGCCCGCTCGATCGAGGAGAACCTGCGCGTGGGGGCGCCCGACGCCTCGGCCGAGGAGGTGGCGTCCGCGCTGCACCGCGCCCGCGCCGCCGACTTCGTAGCCCGCCAGCCCGACGGGCTCGCGACCGTGCTGGGCGAACGGGGCCGGTCGCTGTCGGGCGGCGAGCGCCAGCGCCTCGCCATCGCCCGCGTGCTCCTGAAGAATCCGCCGATCCTGCTGCTCGACGAGGCCACCAGCGCGCTCGATGCCGTCACGGAGCGGCAGGTCCAGGACGCCATCGACGCCGCGGCCCGGGGGCGCACCACCTTCATCATCGCGCACCGCCTGTCGACCGTGCGGCGCGCCGACCGCATCCTGGTGTTTCACGACGGCCGCATCGTCGAGGAGGGCGGCTTCGACGAGCTCCTGTCGCGCGGCGGGCGCTTCGCCGCGCTGGCGCGCGCGCAGGGGTTCGAACCCGCCGAGGTGGGGTGAGGCGTCTGCCGGTCCGGCGAAGCTCGAAATGATGGTGGCGCGCTCGATGTGAGGTGGAATGGACCCGGCGGAGGCTGACGGCAATAGGGCGACACGCTCAGGACAGTGGTAATGCTGAACAGACACGCTTGCCGGCGGATGCTTCCCTCTTGGCTCAGCTCCGCGGTGAGCGAGCGTGCTTGGCTTGATGTCCACGGTCGCGGTAATATCGCTGATGGTTGTGGTTTTGCGTGCATATGGGCTCAGGGTGGTCATCTACCGTGATGACCACCGGCCAGCTCATGTTCACGTCTTCAGCGACGGCGAAGCCAAGATCGACCTTGTCGGCATTGACGGCAGACCCAGGCTGCTGTGGGCCGATGGATTGAAGCGGAGCGATATCCGGCGAGCATTGGCGCTCGTGGCCGACCATCAGGCCGAACTGCTCCAACGTTGGAGAGAAATCCATGGCTGACCTGACAATGGCTGATCTGACAGACGCCGAGATCGATGCTGCCCTGGAGCGAGGTCGTGCGATGCGGCTCAGCGAACCTCGCGTCATCGAGGTCCGATACGATCGCGGAGTCGGCCGAATGATCGTCGAGCTGACGAACGGCTGCACCTTCACCTTCCCGCCACGCTCGCTTCAGGGCTTGGAGACCGCATCGGACGATGAGATCGCCGCGGTCGAAGTGCTCGGAGCGGGGTCCGGCTTGCATTGGGACGTCGGCGACACGGATTTCTCGATCGCCGGCCTGTTGGCGGGCCGTTTCGGAACCAAAGCCTTCATGGACGCGAGGATGGCTTGGCCGATCCCATCGCCCGACGGGACACCTGGCGAGAGGGCGCGCCACAGGGTCGGGTGAGCCGCCGCCTCACGCCGCCCGCTCGACGGCCTCCACCAGAACCCGCGTGAGCGCGCCGCCGGACTGCGGCAGCTCGATCTCGTCGCCCTCCTCGGCCCGCGCCACGGCTTCGCCGAGCGGGGTCGCGATCGACAGGAGGCCGCCGGCGTGGTCGTCGGCGCCCTCGGTGAGGCGCAGCGTGAGGC
>CAXTFP010000178.1:0-6604 GCA_964243135.1 uncultured Lichenihabitans sp. | reverse complement strand
GGCACGCAGCTCCCGCGTTCGATCATCGAGTTCTACTACAAGAACGACGCGCTCAACGACCCGATGGTCTCCGAGGAGCACATCACCGCCTTCGGCTGGGCGACGCCGCAGGAGATCGACGACATCATGGCGCTGGCGATCCGCGTCAACGACTTCCTGTCCGGCCTGTTTCTGGGCGTCGGCATCCGGCTCGTCGACTTCAAGATGGAGGCCGGCCGCTTGTGGGAGGGCGACCTGATGCGCATCGTCGTGGCGGATGAGATTTCGCCCGACTCGTGCCGCCTGTGGGACGTGAAATCGAGCGACAAGCTCGACAAGGATCGCTTCCGCCGCGACCTCGGCGGCCTCGTCGAGGCCTATACGGAAGTGGCGCGCCGGCTCGGCATCATGCAGGAGAACGACGCGGCCCGCAGCGCCGGCCCGCAACTGGTGCAGTGAACGGCCCACCTCGACCACGCGACGCGCGGAAAGCCCCCTTCGAGGGGCTTTCTTTTTGTGCGGATCCACACCGCCGGGTGCCGCGCAAAGGAGCGGCAGATCGCTGCGGAGCAGCCCGCTTTTTCGTCATGGCTGCCTTGATTATTTGCTCGGCTTCGGCTTTAACACGGTTCAACGACGCCGCGAGGCGCAACCGCCGAAGCGCGGCAACGAGAAGACCATCCTGCGGTGGCCCAAGGTCTGGGGAGGAGGCGCCCAAAAAGGGTGCAGGCCGCGCAAAGCGGCCGAGCGACGCGCGGTGAAGGGAGCCGGTGGATGTGCATGACGCGCGCCGCCGGCTTTTTTCATGGCTGCCGCGATGGTGCTGAGGGCACCTCGCGGCCGGCGGCGAGCCCTGCTAGTCTGCCGCCGTCGCGCGGGAAACCGGCGGGCGGAGCCCGGGCCGGCAGCGCCGCACCATCGGGGTACGCCATGACCACGACCGACCTCGCCAAGCGCGTCTACGATCACACCTGGAAGCTCGACCCGATCGTCCGCAGCCTGCTCGACACGGACTTCTACAAGCTCCTGATGCTGCAGATGATCTGGGGCCTCTACCGGGACCAGAATGTCACGTTCTCGCTCGTCAACCGCACGACGCAGGTCCGCGTCGCCGACGAGATCGACGAGGCGGAACTCCGCGACCAGCTCGATCACGCGCGCTCGCTGTCCGTGAGCAAGAAGGAGATGATCTGGCTCGCGGGCAACAGCTTCTACGGCCGCGCCCACATCTTCGAGCCCGCCTTCCTGGCCTGGCTCACCCACTACCGCCTGCCCGACTACGAGCTGCGGACGCGCGACGGGCAGTTCGAGCTGTCCTTCTCGGGATCCTGGGTCGACGTCACGCTGTGGGAGATCCCGGCGCTGGCCATCATCAACGAGATGCGCTCGCGCGCGGCCCTGAAGAGCCTCGGCCGCTTCCAGCTCGACGTCGTCTACGCCCGCGCCAAGGCCAAGCTGTGGAGCAAGGTCGAGCGGCTGCGCACCCTGCCCGACCTGCGGATCTCGGATTTCGGCACCCGCCGGCGCCACAGCTTCCTGTGGCAGCGCTGGTGCGTCGAGGCGCTGAAAGAGGGTCTGGGCGACGCCTTCACGGGAACCAGCAACGTGTTGCTCGCCATGGACAACGACCTCGAAGCCCTGGGCACCAACGCCCACGAGCTGCCCATGGTGCTGGCCTCCCTCGCCGAGGACGAGGCGGCCCTGCGCCGCGCGCCCTATCAGGTGCTGGCGGACTGGCGGAAATATTACGGCGGCAACCTCCTCATCGTCCTGCCCGACACGTTCGGCACGGCACCCTTCCTGCGCGACGCGCCCGACTGGGTGGCGGACTGGACCGGCTTCCGTCCGGATTCGGCGCCCCCGATCGAGGGCGGCGAGGCGATGATCGACTGGTGGAGGTCGCGGGGCCGCGACCCGCGCGACAAGCTGCTGGTCTTCTCCGACGCGCTCGACACCGACACGATCGAGGACACCTACGCGCATTTCCACGGGCGCGTGCGGATGAGCTTCGGCTGGGGCACCAACCTCACCAACGACTTCGCGGGCTGCGCCCCGACCCCTAACGGCGGCCTCAAGGCCATCTCGCTCGTGTGCAAGGTCACGGACGTCGACGGGCGGCCGGCCGTGAAGCTGTCCGACAATCCCCGCAAGGCGCTCGGCCGCCCCGACGAGGTCGAGCGCTACCTGCGAGTCTTCGGCACCGTCGGCCGCGTCGCACAGCCCGTGCTGGTCTGATCACTTGCGCCCGCCCGGTTGCCTCGCCGCCCCGCAGGCGCTAGGCAGGCGGGGCCAGCCGGCCGGACGACCGTCGCGCGCACGCCCCAAAGCTGGCGCCGCGGAGGAAAGTCCGGGCTCCACGGAAACACGGTGCCGGATAACGTCCGGCGGGGGTGACCCCAGGGAAAGCGCCACAGAAAGCAGACCGCCCGCCCCCGGGCATGCCCGGGGTCCGGGTCAGGGTGAAAGGGTGCGGTAAGAGCGCACCGCG
The DNA here is from genome assembly GCA_964243135.1 of uncultured Lichenihabitans sp. Classification (GTDB taxonomy): domain Bacteria; phylum Pseudomonadota; class Alphaproteobacteria; order Rhizobiales; family Beijerinckiaceae; genus Lichenihabitans. The sequence goes on along the minus strand of CAXTFP010000178.1, from coordinate 4,137 downwards.
GAGGCGGCAACGTCGACGGCACGGCAAGCCCCACCGGGAGCAAGATCGAATAGGGGCGACGGGACCCGGACCGGCGAAAGCCGGCGCGGGTCCAACCCGTTTCCGGGCTGTCGCCCGGGTTGATCGCTCGAGGCGGCCGGCGACGGCCGTCCCAGAGGAATGGTCGTCACGCGCGGAAGCTTAGCACTCCCGCGCCCTACAGAACCCGGCTTACAGGCCGGCTGGCACTCGACCCCCTACCCCCGACGTGGGTTCCGCCGTCCTGGCATGGGATCGCGCCCCACCTCGGGCGGGACGGCGCCCCACCTCGGCTGGGATGGCGCCCCACCGCGGGCCCGCGCGCACCGACATCGCCCTCGACTCCAGATTCTCCTGTGGACAATCCGCCATCCAGGGGCGGCCCGCGCCGATGCCCGCGGAAGGTGCCGCGCCGCGCCGGGCGCCCCGTCCGCATCGGATGGACCACGCCCCGCCCGACATCGCCGGGGCTTGAATCGGCTCGCGATTCCGCCACCAGCCCAGGCTCGCGCCCCGCCTTCGATCGCCAAGTCGCACCGGCGTCGAACCGATATCCCGAGGGCTCGGGAACGACTTCTTAACCCTGAATCGGCCTTAATCGACCTTGGCTCCCCAGACCGCGCGCGGGAGCTTTCGTTGACGCCCATGGGGTCCCATGCTATCCCAAATCATCCCGTCAGCCACATGCGAACGAGCCCAGGCCGAGACCCATCACCCGATGGGACGCTCTCGACCCCTCGCGCGTCGTGGACAGGGCGGCGGTGACCGGGGCAGAGGGGATTTTGGATCGCTTCGTCTCGCATCACACCAACCGGCTGGACGCCAAGGGTCGCGTATCGATCCCGGCGGCGTTCCGGGGAGTGCGGACGCGGGCCGGTTTCGAGGGGTTATACGTCTCCCCTGCGCTCGAGTCCGAGGCACTGGATTGCGGCGGCAATGCTCTGCTTCGAGAGATCGACGCGTTGCTGGAGCCCCTGTCTCCCTATTCGGAGGAGTGGGATGCCTTTTCATCCACGCTCCAGGGGGAGAGCGTCCTGCTGAAGCTCGACGGGGAAGGACGTGTGATCCTCACCGAGGCCATGAAGGGCCACACCGGCATCGCCGACGAGGTGACGCTGGTGGGCCAGGGGCACAAATTTCAGATCTGGGAGCCGGGTCGGTTTCGCGCGCATTTGGAAGAGGCCAGACGCCGGGTGCGCGACCATCGAAAGCAGCTCGGCTCCGGACATGCGGCGGCGCATGCGGCGCCGCATCCTCCTGGAGCACGGGACTGATGTCGGATCGCGGCCCAGGTGACACCCTGGCCGCCGGCGGACCGATACGGCATCACCCCGTGCTCCGAGCGGAGGCCCTCTCGGCCCTGCGCCTTCGCGCGGGCGGCACCTACGTCGACGGCACCTTCGGGGCGGGCGGATACACGGCATCGATCCTGGCGGAGCCGGGCACCCGCGTCGTGGCGCTCGACCGCGACCCCGCGGCCATCGCGGGCGGCGCGGCGCTCGCGGCCGGCGAGCCGCGCCTCACCCTCGTCCAAGCACGCTTCGGCACGATCGACACCGTGCTGGAGGGGTTGGCCCTGCCGCAGGTCGACGGCGTGGTGCTGGACATCGGCGTCTCCTCCATGCAGTTCGACCAAGCGGAGCGCGGCTTCTCGTTCCGCTTCGACGGGCCGCTCGACATGCGTATGAGCGGCGACGGCCCGAGCGCCGCCGACATCGTCAATGACGCCGAGGAAGCCGATCTCGCCGATGTCCTGTACCGCTACGGCGACGAGCGGGCGTCGCGGCGCATCGCCCGCGCGATCTGCTTCGACCGCAAGTCCGCGCCCTTCACCTCCACCCGGGCGCTGGCCGAGATGATCGGCCGCGTGATGCCGGGCAAGCCCGGCGACATCCACCCCGCGACCCGCACGTTCCAGGCGCTGCGCATCGCCGTCAACGACGAGCTCGGCGAACTCCACGACGCGCTGGAGGCCGCCGAGCGCCGCCTCGCGCCGGGCGGCGTGCTCGCGGTCGTGACGTTCCATTCGCTCGAAGACCGCATCGTCAAGCGCTTCCTCCAGGCCCGCGCGGGCCGGGGCGAGGGGGGATCGCGCCACCTGCCGGCCACCGCCGCGCGGCCGGCGCCGAGCTTCGCACTGTCTGGCCGGCAGCCCGTCGTGCCCGGCCCGGAGGAGGTCGCGAACAACCCACGCGCCCGCTCGGCCAAGCTCCGCTTCGCCACCCGCACCCAGGCTCCTGCCTGGGCGCCGGACCCGGCCGCCCGCGCCGCCGTCACCGTCCCCGTCCCGCTCGGGAGGCGCTGAGCCATGCTGCGCATCCTCAACGTCGTCGCGGTCGCGGCGCTGATCGGCTCGGCGGTCTTCGCTTATACCGTGAAATACGAGACGATCCTGTTCGCCGAGCAGATCCTGAAGACGCGTCACCTCATCGCCGCCGAACAGGACGGCATCGAGCGGCTGCGCGCCGAATGGTCCATCCTGACCCGGCCGGACCGACTCGCGGCCCTGGCGGACCACGGTCTCAACCTCCGAAAGCTGTCGCTCGAACAGATCGTCTCGGCCTCGGACCTGCCCGACCCGCCGCCGAAGGTCGACTCGATCGGCCGCAAGCTCGACTCCCTCGGCCTCGGCGAACCCACGGCGACGCCGGCCGACCGGCACGCCGGCGGCAGCGCCGCGACCCCGCCCGCGAGATAGCGCACGCATGACCGGCCTCCCCGACGCTCGCCCCCCTGCCCCCGGCCGCATCGCGCGCGCCCGGCGCTTCGTCGCCGACGTGTGCTCGACGCGGCTCGACAAGAGCGGCTTCCGGCTGCGCCTCATCGCCTTCGCGTTCATCGGCGTCTACGGGCTCATCGACGCCAAGCTCATCAAGCTAGGCCTCAGCAAGGAGCCGCCGGCGGGCCTCAAGGCCGCGGCCTCCGACGCCGTGTCGGGCGCGAGGCCCGAGCTGCTCGACCGCAACGGCGCCGTGATGGCACAGGACATCAAGACCATGTCGGTCTTCGCCGAGCCGCGCCGCCTCATCGACAAGGACGAGGCGGTGGAGCTCCTCACGGCCGTCCTGCCCGATGTCGACGCGACCGACCTGCGCAAGCGCCTCGGCTCCAAGAAGGGCTTCGTCTGGGTCAAGCGCGGCGTCACCGACAAGCAGCAGCAGGAGGTGTTCCGCCTGGGGCTGCCGGGCGTCGGCTTCCTGCCCGAAAACAAGCGCATCTACCCCAACGGGCCGGTGGGCGCCCACGTTCTCGGCTTCACCAACACCGACAACCAGGGCATCGCCGGCATCGAGAAGTGGGTCGACAACCAGGGGCTCGGCGATCTCAAGGGCGCAGGGTTCGACGTCACCCCGCAGGACCTGAAGCCCATCGCCCTGTCGCTCGACACGAAGGCCACCTTCGCGGTGCGCGAGGAGCTCGCCAAGGGCATCGAGCACTTCCGCGCCCAGGCGGGCTCGGCCGCCATCATGGACGTCAACACCGGCGAGATGATCGCCTACGTGTCCCTGCCCGACTACGATCCCAACAACCCGGTCGATGCCCTGAAGCCCGACCACATCAACCGGCTCAACGTCGGCACCTACGAGATGGGCTCGACCTTCAAGGCGATCTCCATCGCCATGGCGCTGGAGCTGAACAAGGTGACGCTGCGCTCCACGGTCGACGCGCGCGACAACCTGCGCTACGGCCGCTTCACCATCCACGATTTCCACGCCACGCACCGCATCCTCACCGTGCCGGAAGTCTTCATCCACTCGTCCAACATCGGCACCGCCCGCATGGTGATGATGGTGGGGGTGGAGGGCCACAAGGCCTTTCTGCGCAAGATGGGCCAGCTCACCCGCCTGCAGACGGAGCTGCCCGAGACGGCATCGCCCCAGGTCCCCGCGCATTGGGGCGAACTCAACTCCATGACGATCGCCTTCGGCCAGGGCCTCAACGTGGCGCCGCTCCAGGCCATGATGGCCGTGGGGGCGCTGGCCAACGGCGGCTACGAGATGAAGCCGACCTTCCTCAAGCGCGACGTGCCCGACGCGCGCGACGAGTCCCAGCGCGTCATCCGGCCGGAAGTGTCCGAGGAGCTGCGCTACCTGATGCGCGCCAACGCCACGCTGGGCT
>CAXTFP010000177.1:0-6621 GCA_964243135.1 uncultured Lichenihabitans sp. | reverse complement strand
TCAGCGATGCGGGTTCACGCCGCGCGGGATCAGACAGTGCTGGGCCGTCCCCAGGAGGGCGTCGACGGCGACGGCCAGCAGCGCCACGGGGATCGCGCCGGCCAGCAGCATGCCGGGCTCCATGAGGCCGATGCCGGTGAAGATGAGCTCGCCGAGCCCCCCGCCCCCGATGAGGAACGCCAGGGGCACCGTGCCGATGTTGATGGCCGCAGCCGTGCGGACGCCCGAGAAGATCACGTAGGCGGCATTGGGCAGTTGGACCTCGAGCAGGACCCGCAGCGGCCCCATGCCGATCCCGCGCGCGGCCTCGATCGTGTGGGCCGGCACGGCCCGCAGCCCCGCCACGGTGCTGATGACGATCGGCAGCAGCGTCAGCCAGAACAGGCCCACCATCGCGGATCGGAACCCGAGCCCCAGGAACGACATGGCGAGGGCCAGGATCGCCAGGGTGGGGACCGTCGTGCCGAGGTTCAGGACCTGCATGGCCGCGCCGCCGAACCGATGCATCCACGGCCGGGTCAGCACCACCCCGATGGGGATGCCGGCCACGATCGCCAGGGCGCAGGACGCGGCCGCCAGGATCAGGTGCTGGGGCAGGAGATACAGGACGTCGCCCCGGTACTGCATCAGCGTCGGCACGAGCCCGCTGCCCTGCAGCGCCATCCCGAGCAGGAAGACGAGCAGGATGGCCCCGGCGCGCAGGGGGCCCCGCCAGGGCGAGCGCGGCACCCTCAGCGCTCCCTGTAGGTCGCGCCCAGCAGGTGCGTGATGCTGCGCTGGGTGATGTAGCCCCTGTAGAAGCCGTCGTCGTCCACGCAGGCCAGCCAGGTCAGGTCGTGGGTGAACATCATCGAGACCGCCTCCCTGAGGTCGGCCCGGACATTGATCAGACCCTTGAGGCCGTCGTGGTTCTCCGCCACGAGGCCCTGCCGGCCCTCCGCGGCCTCCAGCCTGACCATGCCGCGGGCGCGCCCCTGCGGCCCCACCACCACGATGGAGGAGTGGCCGTGCTGCTTCATGAGTTCCGTCGCGCGCTCCAGGCTGTCCTCGCCGCGCACCACGGGGGGCGAGTGCATCATGGCCTTGCCGACGCGCACGAGGTGCAGCCGCTTCAGCGTCCGGTCCGTGCCGACGAAATCGCTCACGAAGCTGTCTGCGGGGTGGGCCAGGATGTTGTCCGGCGTTTCGCACTGGACCAGCTGGCCGTTGCGGAAGATGGCGATGCGGTCCGCCATCTTCACGGCCTCGTCGATGTCGTGGCTGACGAAGATGATGGTCTTGCGCAGCTCCGTCTGCAGCCGCAGGAACTCGTCCTGGATGACCCCGCGGTTGATGGGGTCGATGGCGCCGAAGGGCTCGTCCATCAGCAGGACGGGCGGGTCCGCGGCCAGCGCGCGCGCGACGCCCACGCGCTGCTGCTGGCCGCCCGAGAGCTCCTTGGGATAGCGGTGCCGGAAGATCTTGGGGTCGAGGTTGACCATCTCCAGGAGTTCGGTCGCCCGGTCGCGCGTCTTCTTCCGGTCCCAGCCCAGCATGCGCGGCACGATACCGATGTTCTCCTCAATCGGCTTGTTGGGGAACAGGCCGATCTGCTGGATTACGTAGCCGATGGAGCGGCTCAGGGTGACGTCGTTCAGCCCCGACACGTCCCGCCCGTCCACGAAGATCTTGCCGGACGAGGGCGGGATCAGGCGGTTGATCATCTTCATGGTCGTGGTCTTGCCGCAGCCCGAGGGGCCGAGGAAGACGCAGATCTCGCCCCGCGGCACTTCCAGGTCGACCGCGTCGACCGCCGTGGTGGCGCCGAAGACCTTGGTCAGTCGCTCGAGGCGGATCATGGCGGCGCCCTCAGCTCCGCAGGCCGGGCGAGGTCAGCCGGCGCTGGAGCGACAGGAGCGACAGGTCGAACACCATCGCCAGGAGGCTGATGCTGATGGCCCCGGTGATGAGCTGGCGGACGTCGGTCGAGGCGATGCCGCGGGAGATGAAGGCGCCGAGCCCGCCCGCGCCGATGTAGGTCGCGATGGCCGCGATGCCGATCGTCAGGGCCGCCGCGTTGCGCACCCCGCTCATGATCACCGGGAAGGCCAGGGGCAGTTCGACCTCCCACAGGCGCTGAAGGGCCGTCAGCCCCATACCCCGCGCGGCTTCACGCAGGGCCGGGTCCACGTTGGTGACGGCCGTGTAGGTGCTGCGGATGATCGGCAGTTGGGAATACAGGATCAGGGCCGTCACGGCCGGCACGAAGCCGATGCCGTGGCCGAAGGGGGCGAACAGCGGGATCAGCAGGCCGAACAGGGCCACGGACGGGATCGTGATGACGACGGCCGCCACGTAGAGCACCACCGCGGCCGCCGTCCTGTCCAGGGTGATGGCGATGCCGAGCGGCACGCCCGTGGCCAGGGCGACTCCCAGCGCGGTCGTCACCATCGCGAGATGCTCGACAGTGGAGTGGCCCAGCAACGGCAGATTGTCGAGGATGAACCGCAGAGTTTCCAAAGTGTCGTCCGCCTGTTCGGGGCGCGATCAGCTTGCTGTGCTTCGGCAGCGGCCAGCACCAGATTACCGACACGCCAAGCGAGGAAGACGACATGCGGAATCTTTGCGCAATCGCTCAACGAACAGGCGGCGCCCGGCGAAACTCAGTCGGCCGTGCCCCGTAGACTTGTTTGAACCAGTGGGAGAAATGCGACGTCGAACTGAACCCCGTCGCGATCGCGATGTCGAGCACGGACTGGTCGGAATACAACAGCAGTTCCCGGGCGCGAGCCACGCGCAGGGCGATGTAGTATTTGACGGGGGAGAATCCGAGGTACTGCTGGAACTGCCGTTCGAGGTGGCGAACGCTGATGCCCAGACCGGCGGCGATCGCGGGGATCTCGGTGGGATCTTCGAGGTGTGCCTCCATGCGATGGATCGCGGATCTCAGCAGCGGCGGCAGGTTGTTCTGCCGGTCGGCGCGGGCGCCGCGCTGTTCTTCCTCCTCGTCCCGGATGCGATCGTGGTGGAACTGATGGGCGACCCGCTGCGCGAGGTCGTGGCCGTGGGCGTCCGCGATCATGCGCAGCATGAGGTCCATGGACGCGATGCCGCCCGAACAGGTCAGGCGGTTGCGGTCGATCTCGTAGATCTTGTCCGTGCAGTCCAGTGCCGGGAACTCGTCCTGGAACGCCAGGCGGTTCTCCCAATGGATGGTGCAGCGGTAGCCGTCCAGCAGGCCGGCCCGGGCCAGCACGGCGCTGCCGGTGGACAGAGCCCCCAGAGCGATGCCGAGCCGCGCGGCCCGGCGCAGCAGGGCATGGTAGGCCCGCTCGTTGCCGGTCCCGACCCGCAGCCCACCGCAGACGAAGAGCACGTCCGCGCCCGGCAGGGCGTCCGCCGCGGCGAGCGTGTCGAAGGGGAGGCCGTTCGAGGCCAGCACCGGCCCCTCGCCCACCCGCGCCAGCCGCCATTCGTAGGTTTCCCGCCCCGCCAGCCGGTTGAATGATCGAAGGGGCTCGATGGCGGAGGCGAGGCTCATCATCGAGAAGCCGTCGATGAGCAGGAAGACGAAGACGCGGCGGCCGCTCGCGGGTTTGCCGTTGCTCTGCGACATGGGGCTTTGACTCGACGCTGTGGAGCGGACGGCACCGGGATTGCGCCATGCCGGCGCGGCACAGGCAAGATCCATGTCGATCCGCTGATGCTGGATGTCGCGTTCCTCCCGGCTCCGCCGCGCGGCGCGTGTCAGCTTCCGGCGTCGCCCGCAGGATGGATCCCATGACCGATGCCCAACGCGTGAAGGCCGCCCTCGCCGAGCGGCGTTCCGGGTTCAGCCTGCCCCAGGCGCTCTACCTGGACCCGGCCCTCTACGAGGCCGACCTCGAAGGGGTCTTCGCGGCGGAATGGCTGTTCGCCTGCAACGGCTGCGAGATTCCGCGTCCCGGCGACTACGTCACCTTCGAGGTGGGGCGGGACTCCATCATCGTGCTGCGCGACCGCGAAGGTCAGATCCGCGCCTTCCACAACACCTGCCGGCACCGCGGCTCGCGCCTCTGCCAGGCGGAGAAGGGGCGCGCCCTGCGGCTGACCTGCCCCTACCACCAGTGGGTCTACGACCTCGACGGGAGCCTGCGGCACGCGCGGCAGATGCCGGCCGACTTTGACACGAGCGACCAGGGCCTCGCCCCCGTGGCCACGGAGGTGATCTGCGGCATGGTGTACATCTGCCTCGCCGACGCCCCGCCCGACCTGTCCGGCTTCCGGGCCGCCGTGACGCCCTACATCGCCCCGCACCGCCCGGACCGGGTCAAGGTGGCCCACCAGACGACGCTGATCGAGAACGCCAACTGGAAGCTGGTGATCGAGAACAACCGCGAATGCTATCACTGCGCGGGCAACCATCCCGAACTGCTCGCCACCCTCGTGGAATTCGCCCTGCCGGACGACGAGGGCGGCTCGGAGGCGTTCCGCTCCCTCATGGCCCGCAAGGCGGCCGCCTGGGACGCGGCCGGCCTGCCTCACCGGCCGGCCGACGGCGGGCGGGAATTCCGCTGCATCCGCCTGCCGTTCCACGAGGGCGCCGTGTCGTTCACCGCGGACGGCTCCCCGGCCTGCCGCAAGCTGCTCGGCGACTTCACCGACCCGGACCTGGGCTCCGTGCGCATGTTCCGCGTGCCGAACAACTGGAACCACTTCCTCAGCGACCACATCATCCACTTCCGCATCCTGCCGCTCGACGTGAACCGCACCGCCCTGCAGACGACGTGGATGGTGCACGAGGACGCCGTCGAGGGGGTCGACTACGACGTGGAGCGGCTGACGGAGGTGTGGGAGGCCACCAACCGGCAGGACGCGGACCTCGGCGCGCTGAACCACCGCGGCATCGCCTCGCGCGCCTACCGGCCGGGGCGCTACGCCCCGTCCGAGTTCATGCTGGTCAACTTCACCGACTGGTATGCGGACAGGATGGGGCAACACTTCGGGGCACGGGCCCTCGCCGACGTGGCGGCGTGAGGGCCTCCACGGGCATGGGTGCCGCGAGCCCCCTGCCCCCCGGCGGGGGAGCGGCCGAGCGGGACGCGGGCGTCCCCAGCGAGCCCTCGGGCTTCCGCCGCTTCGTCGTGGTGTCGAGCGAGCCGGAGACGGCGGACGTGCGGACCTTCGTGTTCCGTCCGGCGGAGGGGCCGCCGCCGTCCTTCCGTCCCGGCCAGGCCATGACCCTGGGGCTGGACGTCGCGGGGGAGCGGCTCTACCGCACCTTCTCGCTGTCGGCCCCGCCCCGGGCGGACGGCACGCTCGCCATGACGATCAAGAGGCGGCCGGGCGAGGGCGCCACGGCCTGGATGCATGGCCGCCTCGCCCCGGGCATGGTGGTGGAGGGCCGCGGGCCGCACGGGCGCTTCGTGCTGGCCGAGGCCGTGCCGGAGCGCGTCGCCCTGGTGTCGGCGGGCTCGGGCGCCGCGCCCCTCATGGCGATGCTCCGCTTCATCGGGGCCGAGGCGCCCGGGGCGGACGTGGCCTGGGTCCACGCGGCGCGGACGGCGTCCGACGTGCTGTTCGGGGCGGAACTGACGCGGCTCCAGGCGTTGATGCCGCGGCTCGCCGTGACGGTGACGCTGAGCCGCCCGGGTCCCGGCTGGTTCGGCTACCGCGGCCGCACGAGCCGCCGCCTGCTGTCGGCCGCGGTGCCGGACTTCGGGCGCCGCGACGTCTACTGCTGCGGACCGTCGGCCTTCATGGACGGCGTGCGGCTGATCCACGCCGCCGAGGGCGGGGCGGCGGGGCGGTTCCACATCGAGAATTTCGGGCCGCCGCCGCCGCGGGATCCATCCCCGGCGTCCGCACCGCTCGCCGACGCCGTCCAGGTGCGCTACGGCGCCCGCTCCTTCGGGGTGCGGTCGGGCGAAACCGTGCTCGAAGCCGCGTCCCGGCAGACGGTGGTGATCCCCTGCGGCTGCGCCAGCGGGATCTGCGGGACCTGCCTCACGCGGATGGTGGAGGGCCGGGTCGAGATGCGGCATCAGGGCGGCATCTCGCCCGAGGAGGAGGACGCGGGATACATCCTCGCCTGTTCGGCCCGGCCCCTGACCGACCTGGTGCTGATGCCTCCCGCCTGACGGCACCGCATAGCCGGGAGTCCGGGGGCCGAGGGCCTTCTCAGACCGATCGTCAGGACGTGGCGAGCGCCGCCTCCGCGTCGCCCGCGGCGCGCCAGCCCTGGAGGTCGCGCCAGTCCTCCTCCAGACCCGCGAAGCGCGACAGGCGGAACGTGCCGATGTCCGCGAAGTCGCAGGCGCCCTGCATCACCAGCTGCTGGACGACGCGGCCCACCGCCGGCGACAGGCCGAAGCCGACGCCCGACATCGTGGCCACCACGGCGTTCGGCGCGCTCGGCAGGACGTCGATGACCGGCCGTCCATCGGGGGTGTTCTCGATGAAGCCCGCCCAGGAGCGGATCACGCGGGCGTGTCCGGCCCTGGGGAACATCTCCCCCAGGCGGGAAGCGATGTTGCGCATCAGCGGCGTGCTGGCGGGCGAGGGCGGGATTCCCTCGAACTCGTCCAGCCACTCGTGCGGGCCGCCGCCGTCGGCGAGGTTGCCGCGCAGCGTCTGCCGCCCGTAGAGGCCGTTGCCGTCGAC
>CAXTFP010000176.1:0-6634 GCA_964243135.1 uncultured Lichenihabitans sp. | reverse complement strand
GATGGAGGCCGGCCACGGCGGCCCCTTCGGTGCCGTGATCGTGCGCGACGGCGTTGTCCTGGCGGAGGGCTGGAACGCCGTCACCTCGTCCAAGGACCCGACGGCCCACGCGGAAGTGACGGCCATCCGCCGGGCCTGCGCGGCGGTGGACAGCTTCTCGCTCGCCGGGGCCACGCTTTACTCGAGCTGCGAGCCGTGCCCGATGTGCCTGTCGGCCGTCTACTGGGCCCGGCTCGACCGGCTCGTCTACGCCAACACCCGCGACCAGGCGGCCGCCATCGGCTTCGACGACGCGTTCCTCTACGGCGAGGTGCCGAAGGCCCCGCTGGAGCGCTCCCTGCCGACCCGCCACCTGCCGCTGCCCGAGGCCGAGGCCGCCTTCCACGCCTGGGCCGAGAAGGCCGACAAGGTGTCCTATTGAGCGCCTCGCCCTCCCCCGCGCGGCTGTGGACCAAGGACCCGCTGGCGATCGTCGCGGAGGGCGCCGAGCGCGGCCTCGTGGTCGAGGGCCGGACGGTCGCCGAACTCGTGCCCGCGGGCGCCGAGCCGTCGCGGCCCTGCGCGGCGGTGTTCGAAGCCGGCCGGCACGTGGTCCTGCCGGGCCTCGTCAACACGCACCACCACTTCTACCAGACGCTGACCCGAGCCCATCCGGCGGCCATCAACAAGCCGCTGTTCCCCTGGCTGCAGGCCCTTTACCCGCTCTGGGCGCGTCTTACCCCCGACGACCTCCGCGTGGCCGTGCGGATCGCCCTCGTCGAACTCCTGATGTCGGGCTGCACCACGGCGGCCGACCACCATTACCTGTTCCCGGCCGGGCTGGAGGAGGCCGTCGACATCGAGGTCAAGGCGGCGCGCGAGGTCGGCCTGCGCATGACGGTGACGCGCGGGTCCATGAACCTGTCCGAGAAGGACGGCGGCCTGCCGCCCGACAGCGTGGTGCAGGACGAGGACACGATCCTGCGCGACAGCGAGCGCGTGCTGTCGCTGTTCCACGACCCCGCGCCCGGAGCCGACATCCGCATCGGCCTCGCGCCCTGCTCGCCCTTCACGGTGACGGAGCGGCTGATGCGCGAGACGGCGGCCCTGGCCGAACGCTTCGACTGCGCCCTCCACACTCACCTCGCCGAAACCGCGGACGAGACGCGCTTCTGCGAGGCCCGCTACGGCTGCCGCCCCGTCGACCTGCTGGAGCGCAACGGCTGGCTCGTGCCCCGCGCCTGGGTGGCGCACGGCATCCACTTCGACGATGCCGAGGTGGCGCGGCTCGGCCGTCACGGCGTCGGCGTGTGCCACTGCGCGGCCTCCAACATGGTGTTGGCCTCCGGCATCTGCCGCACGGTCGAGCTCGAAGCCGCGGGCGTGAAGATCGGGCTCGGGGTCGACGGCTCCGCCTCGAACGACGCGTCCAACATGATGGACGCGCTGCGCCAGGCACTGATGATCGGCCGGCTGCGCTACGGGGCCGAGCGCGTCACACACCGCGACGTGATCCGCTGGGGCACGGAGGGATCGGCGCGCTGCCTCGGGCGGGACGACATCGGCCGCATCGCGCCGGGCATGCAGGCGGACCTCGCGCTGTTCACGCTCGACGAGGTGCGCTTCGCCGGCGCGCACGACCCGGTCGCGGCGCTGATCCTGTGCGGCGCCACCCGGGCCGACCGGGTGATGGTGGGCGGGCGCTGGCGCGTCGAGGACGGCCAGCCCGTCGGCCTCGACCTCGCCAAGATGATCGCCGACCAGCGTCAGGCCGCCCGGCGCTTCGCGTGACGGCGCAACAGGAGGTTCCGTCCCCATGTCGTTCGCCGAGCCGCTCTTTTCCGTCGAGGCCTGGGGCCAGAACGCCCGGCTCTACGCCGACACGCTCGCGCTGCCCTTCAACGTCGAGCTGGCAGAAGGCCGCCTCGGCCTCGACCGCTTCCGCCACTACATCGTCCAGGATGCTAAATATCTGATCGCCTTCGGGCAGGCGCTCGCGGTGGCGGCCGCCAAGGCCGACCGGCCGGACCACATGGTCCAGTTCGCGGGCGCGGCGCGGGAAGCCGTGGTGGTGGAGCGCGCGCTGCACGGGGACTATTTCGGCCGCTTCGGCCTCGACGCGGCGACGGTCGCGGCCGTGCCGCTCTCGCCCGTCTGCCACCACTACGCCTCCTTCCTGCTCGCCACGGCCTTCCGCGAGCCGCTGCCGGTGGTGGCCGCGGCGTTGCTGCCCTGCTTCTGGGTCTACCGCGAGGTGGGCCATCACATCCACGCGACGGCTGCGCCCGACAATCCCTACCGCGCCTGGATCGACACCTACGCGGGCGACGACTTCGCGGCCGCGGTCGACGCTATGATCGCCACGACGGACGCCCTCGCGGCCGCGGCCTCGGCGGGCGAGGTCGAGGCCATGCAGCGCGCCTTCACCCGCGCCATGCAGCTCGAATGGATGTTCTGGGACTCGGCCTACCGGCAGGCCGACTGGCCGGCCTGATCCCTGCATGGCGGGTTTTGACGACGAATCCGTCGCTCATTTGACATTCGCCGGGCCTGGCCCATCCTCATTTGACAGTGTCGCGACGGCGGACCGGCCACCTCCGGCGCGCCGTCCGTCCCCTCAATGGCTGCAGGATCGCTGCCTCGTGATGTCCAGCGGCAAAGCGGAATCCGGCGACGTCTCCTTCAGGCCCCTGCCGGGCCGTCACCCAGCGCCCGCCACGGCGCGCCGGCGCCGCGACGACTCCCCCGCCCGGACAGGGGGCACACGCCCGCTGGCGGACCTCGGCTCGGTCGCCTTCCTGCTCGTGCCGTCCTTCTCCATGATCGCCTTCTCGTCGGCCATCGAGCCGCTGCGGCTCGCGAACCGCACGATCGGCCGCGAGGCCTTCGCCTGGCGCGTGCTGTCGGTCGACGGCCGGCCCGTGGCGGCCTCGAACGGCCTGGAGGTGGCGGTGCAGGGCAGCTTCGCGGACCTCGCGGGCGTCACGGCCGCCGTGGTCTGCTCGGGCGTCGACGTGCAGACCTTCGACCATCGCGAGCTGTCGGCGCGGCTGCGCACCCTGGCGTCGCGCGGCGTGCCGGTGGGCGCGGTCTGCACCGGCACCTACGTGCTGGCCAAGGCGGGCCTGCTCGACGAGCACCGCTGCACGGTCCACTGGGAGAACCAGGACGGGCTGCGCGAGCAGTTTCCCGGCATCGACCTCACGGACGAACTCTTCGAGATCGACCGCACCCGCTTCACCTGCGCGGGCGGCACGGCCGCCATCGACATGATGCTGGCGCTCATCGCCCGCCAGCTCGGCCAGGACGTGGCCTCCGGCGTCACCGACCAGCTCATCCACCACCGCATGCGCGACGGCGACGAGCGCCAGCGCATGGAGCTGCGCTCGCGGCTCGGCGTGGCGCACCCGAAGCTCATCAGCGTGGTGGGCGAGATGGAGCGCTGCATCGAGCAGCCCCTGTCCTGCGTCGACTTGGCCGAGGGCGCCGGCCTGTCGACTCGGCAGCTCGAACGGCTGTTCCGCAAATACATCGGCCAAGTGCCGACCCGCTACTACCTCGGCCTGCGCCTCACCCGCGCCCGCCAGCTCCTGCTGCAGACCAGCATGCCGATCCTGTCGATCGGCCTCGCCTGCGGATTCGTCTCGGCGTCGCATTTCTCGAAGTGCTATTCGGAGCACTTCGACCGCACGCCGTCGCAGGAGCGGCGCACGAACCGCTGAGGACCACCGTCCCGTGTCCACCGCCTTCGACTACGTCATCGTCGGGGCCGGCTCCGCCGGCTGCGTCATGGCCGACCGCCTCACCGAGGACGGGAGCGCCTCCGTCCTGCTGATCGAGAGCGGCGGCAACGATTGGTCGCCGCTGATCCGCATGCCGAGCGCGCTCGCCATGGCGATGAACATCGAGCGGGCCAACTGGAACTACCGCTCCGAGCCGGAACCTCACCTCGACGGGCGGCGCATCACCTGCCCGCGCGGGCGGCTGCTCGGCGGCTCCTCATCGATCAACGGCATGGTGTACATTCGCGGCAACGCCATGGACTTCGAGGCCTGGGACCGCGCCGGGGCGCGCGGCTGGGCCTATGCGGACGTGCTGCCCTACTTCAAGCGCGCCGAAACGCGGGAGGAAGGCGGCGACAGCTACCGCGGCCACGACGGGCCGCTTCACACGAGCTACGGCCCCCTGGCGAACCCGCTCTACAACGCCTTCGTCGAGGCGGGCCGGCAGGCCGGCTATCCCGTGACCGAGGACGTCAACGGCTACCAGCAGGAGGGCTTCGGCCGGATGGACAGCACCATCCGCGACGGGATCCGCTGGAGTGCCGCCCGCGCCTACCTCGACCGCGCGCGGGCGCGCCCGAACCTCACGGTCTGGACGCAGTGCCTGGCCGAGCGGATCCTGTTCGAGGGCCGGCGCGCCGTGGGCCTCGCCTGCCGCCTGCACGGCCGGTCCGTCGAGGCCACGGCGCGGCGCGAGGTCGTCCTCGCGGGCGGGGCCATCAACTCGCCCCAGCTCCTGATGCTGTCGGGCGTCGGCCCCGCGGCGCAGCTCCGCGAGCACGACATCCCCGTCGTGGCCGACCGGCCAGGCGTCGGCGGCAACCTCACCGACCACCTCGAATTCTACTTCCAGGTGGAATGCCGCGAGCCGATCACGCTCTACGGGGCGCTCGGCAAGGCGTCACAGGCGAAGATCGGCGCCCAGTGGCTGCTGACCAAGGGAGGGCTCGGCGCCACCAACCATTTCGAGAGCTGCGGCTTCATCCGCTCCCGCCCCGGCGTGGAATGGCCGGACCTCCAGTACCACTTCCTGCCCGCCGCCATCTCGTACAACGGCAAGGACCTCGCCGACCGGCACGGCTTCCAGGCCCACGTCGGCCCGATGCGCTCGAAGAGCCGCGGGCGCGTGTCGCTCCGCTCGGCCGACCCCGCGGAGGCGCCGGCGATCCGCTTCAACTACATGAGCCACCCGGACGACTGGGCCGAGATGCGCGCCGCGGTGCGGCTGACGCGCGAGATCTTCGCCCAACCCGCCTTCGCGCCCTATCGCGGCGCGGAGATCCAGCCCGGCGCCGACGTGACGGGCGACGAGGACATCGACGCCTTCATCCGCCGCCACGTCGAGAGCGCCTATCACCCCTGCTCGACCTGCCGCATGGGGCGGGTCGACGATCCTGAGGCCGTGGTCGGGCCGGACGCGCGGGTGATCGGCGTCGAGGGGCTGCGGGTGGCGGATTCGTCCATCATGCCGACCATCACGACCGGCAACCTCAACGCCCCCACCATCATGCTGGCCGAGAAGGCCTCCGACCACATCCGCGGCCGCCGACCCCTGCCGCCGTCCAACGCGCCGTTCCACCGCGCGGAGAACTGGGAGGTGGCGCAGCGGTGAAGCGGTTGCGATCCTTCTCCCGCTTGCGGGAGAAGGTGGCCCGGCGCAGCCGGGTCGGATGAGGGGAAACCACCACCGTCCCGGGTCCCCTCATCCGCCCTGCCGGGCACCTTCTCCCGCCTCGCGGGAGAAGGACTTTCTCACACCAGCGCGCCGTGGCAGTGCTTGTACTTCTTGCCCGAGCCGCAGGGGCAGGCCTCGTTGCGGCTGACGCGGCCCCAGCTCGAAGGGTTCAAGGGATCGCGGACGGCGGGTTCGGTGCGCTCCAGCGTCGTCACCGTCGTGGCGCCCGCGCCGGTCCCGAAGTCGCCCGCCGCCAGCCGCGCGTTCATGTCGGCCACCGCCATGTCGTCGTCGCCCGTCAGCGGGTCCTGATGGGTGGCGAACATCGGCGGCAGGTCGCCGGCGATCGTCGGCTGCTCGAATGCCACCTCGACGCGCATGATCTGGGCCGTGACGATCTCGCGCAGCTTGGTGATCAGCCCGTCGAACAGCTCGAAGGCTTCCGACTTGTACTCGTTCAGGGGATCGCGCTGCGCCATGCCGCGCCAGCCGATGACCTGACGCAGGTGGTCCAGCACCACGAGGTGCTCGCGCCACAGGTGGTCGAGCACCTGCAGCACGATCTGCTTCTCGACGTAGCGGCTGAGCTCGGCGCCGTTCCGCTCGACGCGGGCCGCGAAGGCCTCGTCCACCGCCTTGTGGAGGCGCTCGCGCATCTCCTCGTCGGCGATGCCCTCCTCCTTGGCCCAGTCCTCGACCGGCGGCTCCATGTTAAAGCCGTCGCGCAGGGAGCCTTTCAGCCCCTCGATGTCCCAGGCTTCCGGATAGGCGTCGTGCGGCATGAAGCGCGCCACGAGGTCGTCGATGACGCCGGTCCGCATCTCGGCGATCAGCTCCTCCAGCGAGTCCTGGCCCATCATCTCGCGGCGCTGCTCGAAGACGACGCGGCGCTGGTCGTTCATCACGTCGTCATATTTCAGCACGTTCTTGCGCATGTCGAAGTTGCGGGCCTCGACCTTCTGCTGCGCCTTCTCCAGGGCCTTGTTGATCCAAGGGTGGACGATGGCCTCGTTCTCCTGGAGACCAAGGCGCTTCAGCACCATGTCCATGCGGTCCGAGCCGAAGATCCGCATCAGGTCGTCCTGCAGCGACAGGAAGAACTTGGAGCGGCCGGGGTCGCCCTGCCGGCCGGCGCGGCCGCGGAGCTGGTTGTCGATGCGGCGGCTCTCGTGGCGCTCGGTGCCCACGATGTAGAGGC
>CAXTFP010000175.1:0-6646 GCA_964243135.1 uncultured Lichenihabitans sp. | reverse complement strand
GGCTTCGGGGGCTCGCCGGCCAGGCGCGCCGCCAGCGACGCGGCCCGCACGGGCTTCACCAGCCACCCCTCGTAGCCCGACACGAGCTTCTGCCCGAAGGCCCGCCGCTCGAAGGGCGAGAACAAGAGGAAGGAGCGCCGGACGCCCGCGCGCCGCGCCGCCTCGGCCAAGCGCTCGGCCGCGGCTTCGCCCAGCGCGCAGTCGACGACGAGGACGTCGGGCACGTTGCGGCCGCGCAGCCACGTCATCGCCCGCTCGACGCGATCGGCCACGACGGCGTTGGCGCCGGAAGCGTCGAGCCGCGCCGCGAGATAGGGCGCCTGGAAGGGGGAGGCCGCGGCGATCAGCACGGTCTGTCCCCTCATCTCGGGCCAGGCGGGGCGCTGCGCGCCGGAGCCGACCGGCAGGTCGACCGCGAATGCAAAGGTCGAGCCGCCGCCCTCCCGCTCGGCGAACCCGAGCTCGCCGCCCATGAGGCGGACGATGCGGCGCGAGATGGCGAGGCCGAGCCCCGTGCCGCCGTGCTGGCGCGTGGTCGTGCCGTCGGCCTGCTCGAACTCGGCGAAGATGGCCTCGCGCCGGTCCGGGCGCACGCCGGGCCCCGTGTCGGACACGCTGAAGCGGATGCGGCCCTCGGCCGTGCGCTCGACCGCGAGGCCGACGCCGCCCGCGACGGTGAACTTCACGGCGTTGCCGGCCAAGTTGGTCAGCACCTGCCGCAGGCGCACGGGGTCGCCTACGGCGAGGACGGGCAGGTCCGGCGCGACGGAGGCGGCGATCTCCAGGCCCTTGTCTTGCGCGCGCGGCGCCAGCAGCTCCACCACGCCCTCGACCAGGGCCGCGAGGTCGAAGGGGTCGGAGGCGAGGTCGAGCTTGCCGGCCTCGATGCGGGAAAAGTCGAGGATCTCGTCGATCAGCGTGGCGAGCGCCACGCCGGAGGTCCTCACGGCCTCGACGTAGGCGAGCTGCTCGCGGTCGAGCGGCGTGCCGGCCAGCAGCTCGGCGATGCCCAGGATGCCGTTCAGCGGCGTGCGGACCTCGTGGCTGACGGTGGCGAGGAAGCGCGATTTGGCCTCGTTCGCGGCCTCGGCTCTGTGGCGGGCCTCGACGGCGTCGCGCACCTCCCAGATCTCGTCGCCCAGCGCCTCGTGCCGGTCGCGCAGCTTCGCCACCTGTCGCCGGAGCCGCATCCGATCGGCCCCCGCGAGACCCGCGAGCGCGAGCGATCCGCCCGCGACCATCCAGGACCAGTCGAGCATCGGCCACCTTCCGCCGGCCGCCATCGGCCGTCGAGGTGAGCCTGCCCCACGGCCCTTGACGGCGCTTTGCGCGGGTGCCGGCGGATTCCGTATATTCCCGTTAAGACCTGAGCTTCTCAACAGTGTCGGACAGGGTCGATATTCTGACCTGACCGTCGTCTACGCGGGCTCCGCCGCCAGGCTCTGCCGCAGCGCCTTCTTGTCGATCTTGCCGACGCTGGTCTTGGGCAGCGCCTCCATGATGTGGACGCGCCCGACCCGCGCGTACCGGCTGAGCTCCCCGGCCGCGATCTCCGCGTCGAGCCGCGCGTTGACGTGCTCCAGCGTGACGTTTCGGCCCGGTGCCGCCACGACGACCGCGACCGGCCGCTCGCCCCAGTGGGCGTCGGGCACGCCCACCACCGCCACCTCGCCGACCTCGTCCAGCGCCGCGATGGCGTCCTCCATCGTCACCGAGCAGAGCCACTCGCCGCCCGACTTGATCAAGTCTCTCAGCCGGTCGCGGATCTGGACCGTGCCGTCCGGGTGCATGCAGGCCACGTCCTGGGTGTGCATCCAGCCGCCCCGCCACAGCGCCTCGGAGGCCGCATCGTCGCCGAGATAGCGGGACGTCAGCCAGGGCGCGCGCACCACCAGCTCGCCCTGGCTGCGCCCGTCGGCCGGCAGGTCGCGCATCTCGCCGTCGACGACGCGGGTCGCCACCAGCGGCACCGGGGCGCCGGCCATCGTCAGGGTCGCGGCCTCGGCGTCGCCGTCGAGCGCGTCGCGCGCGAAGCTGCGCGCGTGGGTCACGATGGGGCAGGTCTCGGACATGCCGTAGCCGGCCACGAGGTGCAGGCCCCGGCGGCGGCCCTCCCGATACAGCGCGCCCGTCAGGGCCGAGCCGCCGATGATCATGCCCCACCCCGCGAGGTCGTCGCCGCGCTTGTCGGCCGTGCCCAGCACCATCTGCAGGATGGTGGGCACGCAATGCGAGTAGGTGACGCCCTCCCGCGCCCGCAGGTCCAGGATCATGCCGGGCTCGTAGCGGCCGGGGTAGACCTGTTTCACGCCCAGCATGGTGGCCAGGAAGGGCACGCCCCAGGCGTGGACGTGGAACATGGGCGTCAGCGGCATGTACACGTCGTCGATGCCGAAGCCGCGGCTCCGCGTGACGCCGAACACCCCGCAGCAGGCGAGAGTGTGCAGCACGATCTGGCGGTGGGTGAAGCTCACCGCCTTAGGCGCGGCGGTCGTGCCCGTGGAGAAGAAGGTAGTGGCGACGGCGTTCTCGTCGAAGTCCCGGAACGGGTAGTCGGCCGGGGCGCCGGCGACCAGCGACTCGTATTCGGCCCCGGCGTAGTCCGGCAGCGGCGCGTCGGCGCCATCGGCGATCAGCACCACGGCCTTGATGCCCGGCAGCCGCGGCAGCGCCGCCTCGACGAGCGGCAGGAAATCGCGATGGACTAGGATGACCTCGGCCCGCGCCTGGGCCAGCGTCATGATCACCTGGGCGGGGGGCAGCCTAACGTTCACCGTCTGGAGCACGGCCCCCATCATGGGGACGGCGAAGTAGCATTCGAGGTAGCGGTGGCTGTCCCAGTCCATCACAGCGACCGTCATGCCCTCCTCGACGCCGAGAGATGCCAGCCCCGAGGCGAGCCGCCCCAGCCGCGCGCGGAACTCCGCGTAGTCCATGCGGAACTGGTCGCGGTACACGATCTCGTTGCCGCGCGACGCCTTGATGCAGTTGTTGAGCAACTGCCCGATCGTCAGCGGGAAGCTGTAGGCTTCCGCGGTCGGCTCGACGAAGCGCAATGGCATGTTCCACCTCCCCTGGCGTTGCCCGCAGTTTGCCCGCTTCCGGCCGCGCCGAACAGCCCCGTCCTCCCCGCGCCGGGGAGGGCCGACGTTGTTTGCCCCCGGCGATTGCCCTATGCCTGGGGGAACGGCCCCAGGGCCGACCCGACGGGAAGGAGAGGCTCCATGTCAGGCGCCGTCATCGCGGGCTATGCCCGATCGCCGTTCCAGCCCGCCGGCAAGGGGAGCCTCGCCCGCGTCCGCCCCGACGACCTCGCCGCCCAGGTGGTCCGCGCCCTCGTGGCCCGCACGGGCGTCGACCCCGAGGACATCGAGGACCTGCTGCTCGGCTGCGCCTTCCCCGAAGGCGAGCAGGGCCTGAACATGGCGCGCCTCGTCGGCCTCCTGGCTGACCTGCCCCTGTCGGTCGGCGGCGCCACGGTGAACCGCTTCTGCGGCTCCTCCATGCAGTCGGTCCACATGGCGGCCGGCGCCATCGCGATCGGAGCGGGGGAGGTGTTCATCTGCGCCGGCGTGGAAAGCATGAGCCGGGTGCCGATGGGCGGCTACAACCCCATGCCGAACCCGAACCTCGCGAAGAGCCACCCCGGCGCCTACGCGGCCATGGGCGAGACGGCCGAGAACGTCGCTCGGCAGTACCAGATCACCCGGGCCGACCAGGAAGCCTTCGCGGTGGCGAGCCAGCGCAAGGCCGCGGCGGCCCGCGCCAAGGGGCGGCTCGCGGCCGAGATCGTTCCGATCGACACGAAGGCCGGTGCCGTCCGCGAGGACGGTTGCCTCCGTCCCGACACGAGCCCGGAGGGTCTGGCGGCCCTGAAGCCCGCCTTCGA
Organism: uncultured Lichenihabitans sp.; assembly: GCA_964243135.1. Lineage (GTDB taxonomy): Bacteria > Pseudomonadota > Alphaproteobacteria > Rhizobiales > Beijerinckiaceae > Lichenihabitans. Next base: position 2,757 of record CAXTFP010000175.1, on the reverse strand, counting down.
CGCCGAAGGCACGGTCACGGCCGGGACCTCCTCGCCGCTGACTGACGGGGCCAGCGCCCTGCTGGTCTGCTCCGAGGATTACGCCGCGCGCCGCGGGCTGAAGCCCCTGGCCCGCATCGCCGCGGTCGGCGTCTCGGGCTGCCGGCCCGAGACCATGGGGCTCGGCCCCATCGGCGCCAGCCGCAAGGCCCTGGCCCGCGCCGGCGTCGCGGCCTCCGGCGTCGATGTGGTGGAGCTGAACGAGGCCTTCGCCAGCCAGGCCATCGCCTGCGCCAAGGACCTCGGCCTCGCCGATGAGGCCCTCAACCGCGACGGCGGCGCCATCGCGCTCGGGCACCCGCTCGGCGCCACCGGCGCCCGCATCGTCGGCAAGGCGGCCGACATCCTCCACCGCGACGGTGGGCGCTACGCCCTCGCCACCCAGTGCATCGGCGGCGGCCAGGGCATCGCCACGCTGCTGGAGCGGATGTGATGGCGGCCGGCGAGATCCGCCGCGTCTGCGTGATAGGGGCCGGCGTGATGGGGGCCGGCATCGCCGCGCAGATCGCCAATGCCGGCGTGCCGGTGCTGCTGCTCGACGTCGTGCCGGAGGGCGCCGAGGACCGGAGCGGGCTGGCCCGCGCCGCCGTGGCCCGCCTGATCAAGACCGACCCGGCCCCCTTCATGTCGCCGGAAGCCGCGGGGCTCGTCGAAATCGGCAACGTCGAGGACGACCTCGCCCGCGCCGCGGATTGCGACTGGGTCATCGAGGCCGTGGTCGAGCGGCTCGACCTCAAGCAGGCGCTCTACCGCCGCCTCGCCGCCCTGCACCGGCCCGGTACCGCCGTGAGCTCCAACACCTCGACGATCCCGCTGGCGCGGCTCCTGGACGGGCTGCCGATGGCCTTCGCCCGCGACTTCCTCATCACCCATTTCTTCAACCCGCCGCGCTACATGCGGCTGCTCGAAACCGTGCCGGGCCCGAACACCGATCCCGCGCTGGTCGCGCACGTGTCGTCCTTCGCGGACCACAGGCTCGGCAAGACGGTCGTGCGCTGCAAGGACACGCCGGGCTTCATCGCCAACCGCATCGGCACCTACTGGCTCCAGCGCGGCGTGGATGCCGCGATGGACGCGGGGCTCTCGGTCGAGGAGGCCGACGCCGTCATGGGCCGGCCCTTCGGCATCCCCAGGACGGGCGTGTTCGGGCTGCTCGACTTGGTCGGCCTCGACCTCATGCCGCACATCGACAGGAGCATGGCGGCGCTGCTGCCCGCCGGGGACGCCTTCGTGGCGGGCCGCCGCGACAACCCGCTGCTCACGCGGATGATCGGCGAGGGCTACACGGGCCGCAAGGGCAAGGGCGGCTTCTACCGGATTGACCGCACGCGCGGGAAGCTGCGCGAGTCGATCGGCCTCGTCACCGGCGTTTACGAGCCCTCGCGCGAGGCGAAGCTGCCCGAGGCCGCGCGCGACATGCGCGCCCTGATGGCGTCGGACGACCGCTACGGCCGCTACGCCTGGGCCGTGATGGGCGACGTGCTGAGCTACGCCGCGAGCCTCGTGCCGGCCATCTCGGACGACATCGCCGGGGTCGACGCCGCGATGCGGCTCGGCTTCAACTGGAAGCAGGGCCCCTTCGAGATCATGGACCGGCTCGGCCCCGCGGCCGTGGCGGCGCGTTTGGCGCGCGACGGCCGCCCGGTGCCGCCGCTGCTCGACGCCGTCGGCGACCGGACCTTCTACCGCGTCGAGGGAGGCCAGGCCGAGTGCTTCGGCACCGACGGCGCCTATCACCCGCTGGAGCGGCCCGAGGGCGTGCTGCGGCTGGAGGACGTGAAGCGCGGCGCTGAACCCGTGCTGAAGAATGGCTCGGCGGCGCTGTGGGACGTGGGCGAGGGCGTCGCCTGCTTCGAGATCACCACCAAGATGAACAGCTTCGACGAGGCCGTTCTCGGCCTCCTGGAGGAGAGCCTCGGACGCGTGGCCGAGCGGTTCAAGGCCCTGGTGATCTACGGCGACGGCACGAACTTCTCGGCCGGCGCGAACCTCGCCCAGGCGCTGTTCGCCTGCAACATCGCGGCCTGGGGCGAGATCGACAAGCTCGTGCGCCTCGGCCAGCGGGTATTCAAGGCGGCGAAATACGCGCCCTTCCCCGTGGTGGGCGCCCCGGCGGGGCTGGCGCTCGGGGGAGGCTGCGAGCTCCTGCTCCACTGCGACGCCATCCAGGCCCATGCCGAAACCTACGCGGGCCTCGTCGAATGCGGCGTGGGCCTCGTGCCGGGCTGGGGCGGCTGCGGCGAAATGATCGAGCGCTGGACCGCGGCGCCGCGCATGCCGCGCGGCCCCATGCCGGCGGTCGCCAAGGTGTTCGAGGCCGTCTCGACCGCCAAAGTGTCGAAGTCGGCCGCCGAGGCCCGCGGCGCGCGGGTGCTGCGCGAGGGCGACGGCATCACCTTCAACCGCGACCGGCTGCTGTTCGACGCACGCGCCCGCGCGCTGGCGCTGGTCGAGGGCTACGCGCCGCCGCCGCGGCCGGAGTTCAGGCTGCCGGGCCCGTCGGGGCGCGCCGGCATGGCTCTCGCGGCGCGGAGCTTCCGCGCCCAGGGCCTCGCCACCGACCACGACCTCACCGTGGCTGACGAGCTCGCCACCGTCCTGTCGGGCGGCGACGCCGACCCGCTCGACGTCCTCGGCGAGGACGAGTTGCTGGCGCTGGAGCGCAGCGCCTTCCTGGCGCTGATCCGCACCGGCCCCACGCTGGAGCGGATCGAACAC
>CAXTFP010000174.1:0-6680 GCA_964243135.1 uncultured Lichenihabitans sp. | reverse complement strand
CGCGCAGGGGGAAGGAACGGAAGCGTCCTACGCCTTCCTGCGCCGGCCGCTGGCGATGGCGGTGATCTTCGCCGGCCACGGCGTCGCGAGCGGCACCGTAGGCGAACTCGCGGGGGCCGACAGGGCGCAGGCGGCGTCGCTCTACCTGTTGAGCTACTACGCGGGATCGAGCGTGCTCGGCACGCTGGGCGGTGCCTTCTGGACGCTGGGCCGCTGGCCGGCCGTGGGGGCCTTCGCGGGCGCGCTCTTCGCCGCCGCGGCCCTGCTGGCCGTGGCGCTCGGCGCCGCGGGGCGCAGCGCTCGCGAGGGGGCCACACCCTGACGGTCGGGGGTCGCCACGGAGCGGAGGCCGCCCTATCCTCCGACCGAGATCCGGAAGCAGAGGACACGATGGTCGCCATCCGCTCGACGAGGCTCGCCCACGATGGCTGGCTCAAGCTCCATGTCGCGACCCTGTCGGGGGACGACGGGGTCGAATTCCAGCGCGAGATCGAGGACCACGGCCCGGCCGTCGCCGTGCTGCCCTACGATTCGGCGCGGCGCGTGGCGCTGCTCGTCAAGCTCCCCCGCGCGCCCGTGCTGTTCAGCGACGCATCGTCGGACTTCCTCGAAGCGCCGGCCGGCCTGCGTGAGGACGGCGAGGATCCGGCCGACTGCGCCCGCCGCGAGGCCGAGGAGGAGGTGGGCGTGGTGCTGCGGGCGGTCGAGGAGGCCGGCCACACCTGGAGCATGTGCGGCGTCTCGACCGAACGCATGCACCTCTACCTCGCCCCCTATGCGGCTTCCGACCGCACCGGCGCCGGCGGCGGCCTCGCCGAGGAGCACGAGAACATCACGGTGGAGGAGGTGCCGCTCACCGCGCTGCGCGACATGGCGGACCGCAACGCCCTCGACGACATGAAGACGCTGTGCCTCGTGCAGACGCTGCGGCTGCGCCGCCCGGAGCTGTTCGTGTGACAGCGGTGCGCGAACGACGATTGTCGTCCCGGTGGCCCATCGGCGTGGCCCCCAATGCCCGCGCCGATGTGGCGATGGCCGCGGGATCGGACTAGGTAGGGCATATCCCGGCCGGCGTCGGCCTCTCCCTGCCACAGAAGATTCCATGCGCCTGATCCTGGTCGGCGGCGGGCTCGCCAACAGCCTCATCGCGTATCGCCTGACGCGCGCGCGCCCCGACGTCGAGTGGACGGTCCTGGAGGCCGGGGAGGAGCTCGGCGGCAACCACACCTGGTCGTTCCATGCCGGCGACCTCACCCCCGAGCAGGGCGCCTGGGTCGAGCCCTTCGTGTCGGCCCGTTGGCCCGGCTATGCCGTGGCCTTCCCGGGGCTGAACAGGGCCCTGCCGCTCGGCTATCGCTCGGCCTCGGCGGAGCGGATGCGCGCCGTGATGGCGGGGATCGGGGACCCGTCGGCCGTCCGCACCGGCGCCGCCGTGCGGGAGCTGCGGCCCAACGGCGTGACGCTGGCGTCCGGCGAGGTGCTGCGCGCCGACGCCGTGATCGACGGCCGCGGCCATCGGCCGAGCCCCCACCTGCAGATCGCCTTCCAGAAGTTCTTCGGCGTGGAGGTCCGCACGGCCGAGCCGCACGGCCAGCCCGAGCCGATCATCATGGACGCCACGGTGCCGCAGCGCGACGGCTTCCGCTTCGTCTACACGCTGCCCTTCGCGGCCGACCGCATGCTGATCGAGGACACCTATTATTCGGATGGGCGCGACCTCGACCTGCGCGCCACCCGCGCCCTGACGCTCGACTATGCCCGCCGGCGGGGCTGGACCGTGGCCGAGGTGCTGCGCGACGAGACAGGCGTGCTGCCCATCGCGCTCGGCGGCGACATCGAGCGCTTCTGGGCCGACGGCGAGGGCGTGGCGCGCAGCGGGCTCCGCGCCGCGCTGTTCCACCCCACCACGGGTTATTCTCTGCCCGACGCCGTGCGCCTCGCGGACCGCATCGCCGGGCTAGGCGACCTGTCGGCCGCGAGCCTCCACCGCGAAACGCGGGCCCACTCGATCCGGTGCTGGCGGGAGGCGGGCTTCTACCGTTTGCTCGACCGGCTGCTGTTCAAGGCCGCCGATCCCGACCGTCGCTACCGGCTGATCGAGCGCTTCTACCACTTCTCCCCGGACCTCGTGTCACGCTTCTACGCGGGCCGCTCCACCCTCTATGACAAGGCGCGGGTCTTGAGCGGCAAGCCGCCCGTGCCGATCTTCCGTGCGCTGCGCTGCCTGCGCGAACCCTCGAACCTGGCCACAGCCCCATGAACGCACCCTTCATCAGGTCCACCGCGCCGGGCGCCAGAGGGGGCCCCGCGCGGCCGAGGGCGATCGTGGTCGGCTCCGGCTTCGGCGGACTCGCCCTGGCGATCCGGCTCCAGGCGGGCGGCTTCGACGTCACCGTGCTGGAGAAGCGCGACAAGCCGGGCGGGCGGGCCTACGTCTACGAGGACGCCGGCTTCAAGTTCGACGGCGGCCCCACCGTCATCACCGACCCGACCTGCCTCGAAGAGCTGTGGACCGCGGCGGGCCGGCGCATGGCCGACGACGTCACGCTGGTGCCCGTGCATCCCTTCTACCGCCTGTGCTGGGAGGACGGCTTCACCTTCGACTATGCCAACGACCAGGCCGAGATGGATCGGCAGATCGCCTCCGTGTCGCCGCGCGACGTCGCGGGCTACGCGAAGTTCCTGCGCTTCTCGGAGGCCGTGCTGGAGAGGGGCTACGTGGGCCTCGGCGCCGTGCCGTTCCTCGACTTCCGGTCGATGGTCAAGGTCGCGCCCGCGTTGGTGAAGCTCGAATCCTACCGCAATGTCTACGCGCTGGTGGCGCGCTTCATCAAGGACGAGCACCTCCGGCAGGCCTTCTCGTTCCACACGCTGCTGGTCGGCGGCAATCCGTTCAAGACGTCGGCCATCTACGCGCTGATCCACGCGCTGGAGCGGCGCTGGGGCGTGTGGTTCCCCAAGGGCGGCACGGGCGCGCTGATCGGCGGCATGGTGAAGCTGTTCGAGAGCATCGGCGGCACGATCCGCCTGTCCTGCGCGGTCGACACCATCACGACCGCGGGCGGGCGCACCACCGGCGTGGTGCTGCAGGACGGCACGGCGCTCGACGCCGAGGTGGTGGCCTCCAACGCCGACGTGATGCACACCTACCGCGACCTGCTGAAGGGCGATCCGCGCGGGGCCGCGGAGGCCAAGCGCCTCGCCGGCAAGCGGTTCTCCATGTCGCTCTTCGTGGTCTACTTCGGCCTCAAGGGCGACCACCGCGGCCTCGCCCACCACACGGTCTGCTTCGGGCCGCGCTACCGCGAGCTGATCGCCGAGATCTTCGGGGCCGACAAGCTCGCGGACGACTTCTCGCTCTACCTCCACGCCCCCAACGCCACCGACCCCTCGCTGGCGCCCCCCGGCCACAGCGCCTACTACGTGCTCTCGCCCGTGCCGCACCTCGGCACGGCCGACATCGACTGGGCGGTCGAGGGGCCGAGGTATCGGGACCGGATCTTCGACTACCTCGAGGAGCGCTACATCCCGAACCTCAAGCGCGACCTCGTCGTATCGCGCATGCTGACGCCCTTCGAGTTCCGCGACGAGCTGAACAGCCACCTCGGCTCGGCCTTCTCGCTGGAGCCGATCCTGACCCAGAGCGCCTGGTTTCGGCCCCACAACCGTGACGGCAAGATCGCCGGCCTGTACTTCACGGGGGCCGGCACCCATCCCGGCGCCGGCGTGCCGGGCGTCGTCGGCTCGGCCAAGGCCACGGCCTCGCTGATGCTGGCCGACGCGGGGCTGACGGCACCGATCGGGCCGGCCGAGGCCATGGAGACCGCGGGCATAGCGCCGGCATGACGGACGCCGTCTCCGAAGCCAGCCGGCAGAGCATCGAGGCGGGCTCGAAGAGCTTCGCGGCCGCGGCCCGGCTGTTCGACCCCGCGACGCGCGACAGCGCGCGGCTGTTCTACGCTTGGTGCCGGCACTGCGACGACGTGATCGACGGGCAGGCGGGCGGCCGGGGCAGCGTCGACCACGGCGGCACGCCGGCCGAGCGGCTGGCAACGCTGGAGCGGCAGACGCGCGAAGCCCTGGCCGGCGTGGCCCAGGCGGACCCGGCCTTCGCGGCCTTCGCCCGCGTGGCGCTGAAGCACCGCGTCCCGGAACACCTGCCGCTCGACATCCTCGACGGATTCCGCATGGACGTCGAGGGGCGCAGCTACGCGACGCTCGACGAGCTTCTCGCCTATTGCTACGGCGTGGCGGGCGCCGTCGGCGTCACCATGGCGATCGTCATGGGCGTGAAGCCGGACGAGCATGCCGTGCTCGACCGCGCCTGCGACCTCGGCCTCGCCTTCCAGCTCACCAACATCGCCCGCGACGTGATGGACGACGCCCGCATCGGCCGCGTCTACCTGCCGGCCGAGCTGTTTCGGCGCGAGGCCGTGACGCCCGCCTTTGTGCTCGACCCGGCCAACCACCGCGACGTGGTCGCGGCCACCCACGCGCTGCTCGAACTCGCGGAGCGCTACTATGCGTCCGCCCGCGTCGGCATCGCGCGCCTCCCCTGGCGATCGGCCTGGGCGATCGCCACGGCGCTGCGCGTCTATCGCGAGATCGGCCGCCGCGTGCGCTTCTCGCTCGACCCCTGGGCGGAGCGGCAATCGGTGCCGCGCTGGCGCAAGCTGTGGCACGTCGGGATCGGCAGCGCCCAGCCGGCGCTCTACCGCATCGTCGGCACCCCGTCGCGGCGGGGCCTATGGACCCGGCCGGGCGCCGCGGCCGAGGCGCAGAGCTGAGCCGCGGCGGCGTGCTGCAACGGTTTCGGGGCCATTGACCCCGTAGCGTCGATGACCGGAGCGCGTGCATGGCGGTGGCCCACCTCATCCATGGCTTCCTCGGGGTCGGCAAGACCACCTATGCGCGCCGCCTGGAGCGGGAGCGATCGGCCGTGCGGTTCACCCATGACGATTGGATGGCCCGGCTCTACGGCGTCGACTCGCCCGCCGATCTGTTCGCCGACCGGGCGGCCCGCGTGTCCGCGCTGATGGAGGCGCTCTGGACCCGGTGCCTCGCGCTCGGCGTCGACGTGGTTCTCGACGACGGCTGCTGGTCGCGCGCCCAGCGCGACCGCCTGCGGGCGCTGGTGTCCGAACTAGGGGGCGAGGTGCGCCTCTATCGCCTTTGGTGTCCGGACGACGTCGCGCGGGACCGGATCGCGCGGCGCAATTTGGACCTCGACGGCAGCCTCCACATCTCGCCGGCCACCTACGACACGCTGAGAGCCCGCTTCGAAGTGCTGAATGATGACGAGCCGAGGATCGACGTCGGGCTCGATCCCGATCTGCCCGGCTTGGATTGAGCGCGGAGCGACGGTCGTCCGCCACCCTCGCGCTCAAGGGGCGCAGGGCCTCGCGCCCACCGCGGCCGACAGTATGATGCAACCTAGTGTTGGCAGCATGGAGCGCGTTCGACACGCCAAGGCACACATCTTATGACAGCACGACATCTCGCAGCCACCCTCGTCCTCCTCGGGTCGGCGATCTTCCCACCCTCGGCGATGGCTCAGATCGGTACCTCGCCCCAGTACAACCGGCGCGGCGCGGGCGCGGGGCGAAGATCCCACCTATCACGTGAACCGCTACGGCTACGGCAACTACGTGCAGGGTCCGAACGGGAGCTACGACGGCTATCCCGCCGGCAGCGCCGGGGCGATCGAGTCGGAGAACGAGCACGATATCAAGTGCCGTTACGCGCCGGAAACGTGCTGAGGGCTCGCCCTCTTCAGCGTCGGAGGATCGGTGGCGGACACCTCAGCGTGCCGCCACGATCCCCGCCCCTGCCACGATGGTCGCGTTGAGGGATTCGGAGCTCACCGCCGAGAGAAGCGACGCGACCCCGAAGGCGGCGAGGGTCGGGTGTGAAGGCAGGTTGCAGGCCGGCGCGATCTCGGGCAAACCGACGGCCTTCCACCCCGACAGGAAGGCCGCCATGCCGCTCCGCCCCCTCGCCCAAAAGACCATCGGCGTGCTCGGCGGCATGAGCGATCAGGCGACGAGCGACTATTACCGCCTGCTCAACGCGCGGCTGAACGAACGCCATGGCGGCTGGGACAATGGCGAGATCATCGTGGTCTCGGTCAACTTCGGCAACATCCAGCATTTCGTGCGTCATGGACTCTGGGACGAGGCCCGCCGCTATCTGTCCGAGAAGGTCGACCGGCTGGAGCGGGCCGGGGCCGAGGTGGTGATCTGCGCGTCGAACACCATGCACCGCGTCGTCGAGCCGATCATGGCGGCGCGGGCCACGCCGTTCATCCACATCGCCGACCCAACGGGCGCCGCCATCCGAGGCGCGGGGCTGCGGCGCGTCGCCCTGCTCGGCACGAGCGCGACGATGCGCTCGGAGGAGATGGCGCGGCGCTACGCCGAGCGCTTCGGCGTCACGGTGATGTCGCCGGACGAGGCCGACATGGCGACGGTCGACCGCATCATCTTCGATGAGCTCGTGCGCCGTGACCTTCGGCCCGAGTCGAAAGCCGAGTACCTGCGCGTGGTCGACGCCCTGCGCCGCGAGGGTGTCGAGGGCGTGATCCTGGGCTGCACCGAGATCTTCCTGCTGATCGACCAAGACGACTTGCCGGGCTTCCCGGTGTTCGACACGGCCGCGCTGCACGTCGAGGCGGCGGTGAC
>CAXTFP010000173.1:0-6738 GCA_964243135.1 uncultured Lichenihabitans sp. | reverse complement strand
CCGCCGCCCTGCTCCCGCGCGGGATGACGCTCCGCTTCGGGCGCCTCGGCCGCGGCCGGTCCGGACGGCGCGTGATCGCGCCAGTCCGGGCCGTCCTCGTCGAAGGCGGGGCGCTCGGCGGGGATCGCCTCGATCAGCCGCGGCAGGGGGATGCCGGCCGGGGCGAGCGGCACCGGCGAGGCCGCCTGGATCGGCAGGACCTTCGGCTTGTTCTTGGAGCCCGGCTTGCGCCCGCGCCGCGGCCGCTCGACGAGGTCCTCGACGGGGGGAGGAGGCGGCGGAGGCTCGATCAGCGACTCGAGGATGCGCCCGTTCGGCCTCGCGGGCTTGTTCTTCATCGGTCCGGGCTGGACCGGCGCGGATTTCGCGCCGCCGAAGAGCAGCTCTTCCGCGCTGCTGAACTTCTGGGACAGGGTGTCCGGCGAAGCGAAGGCCGTCCGGCTCGTGCCCCGCTTGACCTCGACAACGAACCGTCGCGGTTGAAATTTCATCGATCTTGCACTTTTGGAGTCTTAGGTTGAACGGCGGACGATGAGGGACGCGGGAAAACCCGTCTTCACGCCCGAAAAAATAACTCAAGGCACGAATTAGGCTTATCGAGTGACCGCCGCAAGGCGCCGGCGGCAGTCATCAGCCAAATATGGTGCTCCCGCAGCACATTTCGGCGATGAAATATGTCCGGAGCCCGATCCTACGATGCCATCGCATCTGTTAAGCGAGCGTGAAGGCGCGATTCGATCAGTCGACCGGACGCGATGGAGAAAGAAGAGACCCCGGCCGGGGACGCGGAGTCCGCGAGACATCGGGGCTGATCCTCGCGGCGACGCGATGCACGCCACCCCTATCCGGAACCCTTCCCGCGCCTGACCCCGCGGCGGTCCCGCGTCATCCGGGTCGGGGCGTGGAAGTCGTCCGGCTTGGTCCGCACCCAGGCCAGGAACTCGGCCAGGGCCGGATCGGCCTTGAGGCTGTCGACGTCGTGGAGGCGCCGCGCGATCTCGGCCTCCGAGAAGCGGGCGTGGATGGCGCTGTGGCATACCTGATGGAGCTGGACCGTGCCGAGCTTGGCACCGCCCTTCAGCTTCGGGATCAGGTGGTGGCGGCTCGACTTGGCGCCGGGCGGGATGGGCCTGTCGCACAGGGGGCAGACCGGCGCGGCCCGGGGCGGCGGCGGCCCCCGCCCTTCCCGGTCACGGCGCATGCTGAACCCTGGCACTCGCGGTCATGGCCGAGATCTGGCGGAGGGTTCGGACCCGCGCAACTGCGTCATCGCGTCGGCGCCCCGCCCCGAACCAAGCGACGCGTTGACGCATTCACGATGGGCCAGATTGAACAGAGGGGAGCAGACCATGCCGTCCACGACGCTCAGCGACAAGGCCATCGCGGTCTTCGCCTTCGCGGCCTACCATCAGCTGTCCTCGGGCGAGCCGGTGGTGGACGTGGTGCTGAAGGACGGCGCCGGCCACGCCGCCGACCCGCAGGCGATCCAGGAGCTCGAAGCCGCCGACCTCGCCAAGAAGGACGGCGACCGCGCCGCCTTCACCGAGACCGGCAAGGCCAGGCTCGCCGCGGTCATCGCGGCGATGCGCGGCGCATGACGGAGGACCCGCCATGGCCGTCCGCCAGACGCCAGCCCAGAAGGAGACGGTCGCGCGCGTGATGCACGAGTTCAAGCACGGCGAACTCCGGCAGAACGACGGCACGACCATCCACAATCCCAAGCAGGCCATCGCGGTCGCGCTGAGCGAGGCGGGGGCCAGCGACCGCGTGAGCCCGGAAACGAACGAGCACAACCGGCAGCACAGCGCCGAGCAGGAGGAGCGCGGCGTCACGGCGCGGGCGCTGCACGAGGGCACGTCGAGCCGCGCGGCGCTCTACGCCGAAGCGCGGCGCCGCGGCATCCCGGGCCGCTCGACCATGACCAAGGCCGAGCTGCAGCGCGCGCTCATCGGCTGAAGCAGCTCATGATATAGGTTTCGAAAGGCCCTCGGCCTTTTGCGGGTTTGGGGGCGGAGCCCTGAAGATGTTTCTCAGGGCTGCGCCCCCAAACCCGCCAAAGGGCTCGCCCTTTGGAAACCGACATGTTCAATACTTCATCATGTCTTCGGCGCGTCGGGCTGCCGCGACGGTTCCGCCGCCGCGAAGGCGGGCTCGGCCCAGCAGCGGTCGAGGATGGCCGTCACGGTCGGCGTCTTCGGCACGTCGAGCTTGAACACTCGGCCAATCATCGCGAGGCCGCTGACGCAGATGTCCGCCATCGTGATCCGGTCGCCGTGGCAGAAGCGGCCCGTCTCGGGGCTGGCCGACAGGTTAGCCTCCAGCCCTTCGAGCCCGTGCCCGACCCAATGGGTCACCCAGGCCCGGAACATGTCGGCGTCGAAGCCGCCCTTCGTCGTCAGGTAGGCGCGGACCCGCGGCACGAGCAGCGGGTGGGTGTCGCAGGCGACGTTGCAGGCCAGCGCCCGCACCCGCGCCCGGCCGCGGGCGTCGGCCGGGAGGATCGGCGGCTCGGGGTAGCGCTCCTCGACGTATTCCAGCAGGGCCAGCGACTGCGTCAGCGGCGGCAGGTCCCCGTCCAGCAGGGCCGGCACGGCCGCCTGGGGGTTGCGCGCCACGAAGTCGGGCGCGTGCTGCTCGCCGGCGTCGAGGTTCACGGGGATCTCGCGGAACGCCACCCCCTTGAGGTTCAGCGCCACGCGCAGCCGGTACATGGCGTTGGAGCGCCAGTAGCCGTAGATCTCGAGGGGCTGCTGTTCGGTGTTCATCCCGCCGCTCCGATGTCGTGGGGTTCGGCGATGGCGACGCCGTTGGACGCGGCGCGGAACCGCACCGAGCTCTCGTAGACGCTCTTCCTCGCCCGCATGATCGCGCCCAGCGGCCGGTGCGCCGCGAGGCCGTGCCAGGGGCTGAAGGCCATGCGGTCGTCGACCGCGGCGCGCTTCGCCTCGCTCCACCCTTCCTGGGGCTCGACCGTGATGAGGGCCACCGGCACGTAGGGGCTCTCGTCCTCGGGCCAGGCCACGGAAGCGTCCTCGATGGGCATCGTGTCGATGGAGGTGTTCAGCTGCACGCAGACCTCCCAGGCGGCGCCGTGGTCGGCGAAGAAGGCGGTGACGGCCTCTCGCAGCCCGTTCGGCTTGCCGTTCACGTCGAGGGGCGCCCCGGTGAGGCGCTTCAGCTCCGGCGAGGCCGGCCGCACCGCCACCTTGGCGACGTGGTCGCCGTAGCGCATGGGCACCTGCGAGTAGAAGGTTTCGCCGAGGATATGGGTTTCGGGCTGGCCGCCGAGGGTGAGCAGCGTCGCGCTGTGCCCGCCCGCCGCCTCCAGAGCCGCTTCCGCGCCGCGCATCGCGGCCGAGAAGGCCTTCTTGAGGAGCTGCGGCGCGTCGGTCGAGGCCGCGAGGGGCTTCAGGCTCGTCAAGAACGCCTTCAGCGTGGCGGTCGAGAAGGCGGGCGCGTTGGCCATGACGAAGTCCTGCGCGTCGCCCGGCGCGTCCGGCAGCCTCTCGCCCGGGACGCCCGTGACCTTCAGGGCGAGGCCGCGCGGGGTCGACACGCTGTCGTCGAGCACGTCGCCGGGGTTGGTCGACAGCCGCATGACGACCGGATAGGTGCCGGGCGCGGCGAACAGGCCCTGCGCCAGAACGGCCGGGAGCCCGCCCAGCACCCGCAACTCGCCGCGCAGGATGCCGTGGCTCTTGGCGTGGACGCCGCGCTCGGCGTGGCCGGAATCCTTCAACACCGTTTCGCCGACTTTCCGCATCTGGTCGATGATGCCCCGGACCGTGGCGGCCTCGTCGGGCTCGGGACGCTCCAGTTCGGGGGCGTAGCGGATGGGGTCGCGTGCGGCCGTGATGCTCATCGATGTCCTCGTCCCGGGATGGCGCGGATCAGCCATCGAACAGCCGGGGCGGGGGTGCGGTTCCGCGGGGGCGCGCGCCCCTCGCGCTGGATTCGCGGCACCATGACGGTTAGGACGACCCCTGACCGGCGCGCTCGGGCGACCAAAGACGGGCGCCGTCGCGGGCACCGCGCCGCCGAGGACCTGTGTCGATGCCGACCCCGCTGACCGATCTCGTGGCCTTCCTCACCGCCGACACGGACGGTTACAACGCGCTCGGCGCCGCGAAATACGTGGTCCTCCTGGTCTTCTACGCCCTGATGATCGCCAGCCTGACGCTGTTCGTCGTCAACCTGCGCGACGAGCGCGCGCAGCGCAGCGGCCGGCTCCTGTGGCTGTGGCTGGTCCGGGTACTGGTGGGCTGCATGTGGTTCCAGGCGACGCTGCGGACGCTGCCCTTCGGCACCGGCAATGGCCTCCATGACGGGATGCAGCAGATGGCGGACCGGGCCGCCCTGCCCCAACTGGCGCAGTTCACGACGGACGTGCTGCTGCCCCGCTTCGCGCTCTTCGATCCCCTGGTGTACCTGGTCGAGTTCGGCTTCGCCACGGCCCTCATCCTGGGGCTCTTCGTGCGCCTGGCCGGCCTCGGCAGCCTCGTCGCGGCGCTGACGCTGTGGCTCGGCCTCTACGGCCAGCGCCCGGGCGATCCGGCCCAGTGGCCCTGGAGTCCCGTCTTCCTGGCCATGCTGTGTGGCACCCTCGCGGTCTTCGCGGCCGGCCGGGCGATGGGCGCCGACGCCTGGATCCGGCGCAACGTGCCCTCCGTCCGCGACCGGCGCCCGGCCGGCCTGCTGCTGAGAATGCTGACGTGAGGACACCTTCCCTTCTCCCCACCGGGGAGAAGGTGCCCGGCAGGGCGGATGAGGGGGGATCATCCCCGCGCGCGCCGCATCCCCCCTCATCCCCGCTGTGCGGACCTTCTCCCCTCAAGGGGAGAAGGGCATTCCCCACCGGTGCCGATATGTGTGCCAACGCTAGCCCCGAAGGGGAGAAGGGCACCAACGCCCAACGGTAGTGACGCGTGCCAACCCTGTCCCTTGGGGTGAAAGGCACTGGCTACCGCCGGAACAGCTTCCGACCCCGGCTGTGATGCCGGATGAGCACGAAGCCGGCCGCGGCGATGATCTCGACCACCTGGGCGTAGGTGCAGATCAGACGCGGCAAGGCAACGTGAAGCCCGCGAGCTGTTCACGGCCGCGCCCCGTCAGAGCCAGGGCCGACCGCGTGACGCGGAGGCGCCACCGCAGGACGACGTGCCAGGGAGCCCGGCGGGCGAGCAGCCTGTCGCGCACGGGTTTCGCCTCCCGCGCGGCGTCCTCGATGTAGGACTGGACCGCACCCGTCAGCCGGTCGCGCGCGTCCCGTTCCGAGCGGGCATGGACCGCGATGTCGAGATCGGTGCAGATCGCCTCCCAGGCGTCGTCGCACCCGCTCACGAAACAAAGGAACGCGCGATCTTCCATGGTCCCGATCCATCGTCGGCCGCAGCCTCACTATCCAAGGTGAGCCTCGTCCCGCGGGGCGCGCGGCTCAGTGGAACTGCGTCTTCAACCGATCGATCTCGCGGGCCGCGAGGTCGCTGACGCCGGTGCCGCGCGGGTCGCGGCGCAGCACGAGCTCGGCGGCCTTCACGGCGGCGTCGGCGGCGGCGGAGCGCACGTCGGCCGCCGCCTGGGTTTCGGCCATGGCGATCTTGACCTCGGCCTGCTTGGTGCGGCGCGCCACGAACTCGCCGAGGCGGGCCTGGGCCTCCTGACCCATCAGCTCGGCCTCCTTGCGGGCCTGGGCCACGATGGCGGCGGCCTCGGCCTCGGCGGCCGCGGCCTTGCGCTTGTAGGTGTCCAGCACCGAGGCCGCCTCGTCGTGCAGGCGCTTGGCCTGGGCGAGCTCGTCCGCCACGCGGCGGGCGCGGTCGTCGAGCGTGTCGGTCAGCCGCCTGTGCACGCCAAGGTAGGCGAGGAACAGCACGAAGATGACGAAGCCGAGGGCGACCCAGAACTCTGCGTCCAAGTGCATGGCGGTCTCCCTCAGCGGGTCGGGGTGGACGGGACGGCGGCGTCGATGGCCGCGCGGTCGGCGGGCTTGCCGGTCAGGTGCTCGACGATGACGGCCGCGGCGTCTCGCGCGATGCCCGCGACGTTGCCCATGGCGCGGGTCTTGGTGTCGGCGATCTGGCGCTCGGCCTCGGCCATCCTGCCGTTGAGATCGGCCTCGAGGGCATGACGCTTGGCCTCGTCGGCGGCGAGAAGCTCCTCGTGGGTCTTCTGGGCCAGCGCCTGGGCGCGGGTCTTGGCGTCGGCGAGCTTGGCGTCGTAGGCGGCGCCGGCCGCGGTCGCCTGTTCCTGCATGCGGGACGCGTCCGCGAGGTCGCCCTCGATGCGGCCCCGGCGCGACGCCAGGATCCCGCCGACCCGCGGCAGCGCCACCCTGGACATCAGCCAGTAGAGCGCGCCGAAGATGATCACGAGCCAGAAGAGCTGCGACAGGAAGGTGTGGCTGTCGAAGGGCGGGAAGACGTTGGCTTCGTGCGGCAGCGCCTCGGGGGCGTTGGCGGTGGGCGGCACGAGGTCTGTGGCGGCCATGGGGGCTCCTGAGCGGGTTCCGGGAGGGCGTCGCGCGCTCGCCCGACGGACACCTGCGGCGAGACGGGGATCCCGGTGGGCGGCCGGGACGGGCCGCCGCTCCCCGCCCGGCTGGCGGGCGGGGAGCGGCGGAGGATCACTTCACGAAGAGCAGCAGGATCGCCACGAGGAAGGCGAAGATGCCCAGACCCTCGGCGAGCGCCGCGCCGATGAAGGCCCGGCCGAACTGGCCGTCGGCCGCCGACGGGTTGC
>CAXTFP010000172.1:5290-6778 GCA_964243135.1 uncultured Lichenihabitans sp. | reverse complement strand
TCAACGACACCAAGACCTACGACAACGGCAAGAAGGTGGTGCCCTCCTACCTGCTGAACCCGGTCCTCGTCACCAAGGCGAACTGGCACCCGGTGCTGGTGGACGGCGGCTACTACACCGCCAAGCAGCTCGGCCAGTAGCGCCGTCGCACCCGCGGGATTCTCGCCGGAACGCACACAGCGAGGGTCCCGCGGGCCGTACACCGCCGCGGCCCGGCACCGTTTCGCTTCCGCCGGCGCGCCGGCCCAGACGAGGGACGCCATGAACCCGATCCTGGAGATGAGGGGCATCACCAAGACGTTTCCGGGCGTGAAGGCGCTCGACAACGTTAGCCTCGTCGTGCAGCCGGGCGAAATCCATGCCATCTGCGGCGAGAACGGCGCCGGCAAGTCGACGCTGATGAAGGTGCTGTCGGGCGTCTACCCGCACGGCTCCTATTCGGGCGACATCCTCTACGAGGGCCAGACGGTGTCGTTCCGCAACATCGCGGAAAGTGAGCACCTCGGCATCATCATCATCCACCAGGAGCTGGCTCTGGTGCCGCTCCTGTCGATCGCCGAGAACATCTTCCTCGGCAACGAGACGGCGCGCTTCGGGGTGATCGATTGGGACCGCGCCTTCGCGCGCACCCGCGAGCTCCTGGCCCTGGTGGGGCTGCAGGAAAACCCCGAGACGCTGATCACCAATCTCGGCGTCGGCAAGCAGCAACTGGTCGAGATCGCCAAGGCGCTGTCCAAGAAGGTCAAGCTGCTGATCCTCGACGAGCCGACGGCGTCGCTGAACGAGAGCGACAGCGAGAAGCTCCTGAACCTCCTGCTCGGCTTCAAGAAGCAGGGCCTGTCGTCGATCATCATCTCGCACAAGCTGAACGAGATCTCCAAGGTCGCCGACCAGATCACCATCATCCGGGACGGCTCCTCGGTCGAGACGCTCGACTGCCGGCGCGACAGCATCAACGAGGACCGGATCATCAAGGGCATGGTCGGCCGTGACATGGAGAGCCGGTTTCCGCCGCGCACGCCCAAGGTCGGCGGCCCCCTGCTCGAGATCCGCAACTGGAACGCCTACCACCACGTCCACGCCGAGCGCGCCGTGTGCCGCAACATCAACCTCACGGTGCGGCGGGGCGAGATCGTCGGCGTGGCGGGCCTGATGGGCGCGGGCCGCACCGAGCTCGCCATGAGCGTCTTCGGCCGCGCCTACGGGCAGAACATCTCGGGCGAGGCGCTGCTCGACGGCAAGGCGGTCGACGTGTCGACCATCAGCAAGGCCATTGACGCCGGCATCGCCTACGTGACCGAAGACCGCAAGCAGCTCGGCCTCGTGCTCGACGAGAACATCACCAAGAATACGACGCTGGCCAACCTGCCCGGCGTGTCCCGCGCCACGGTGATCGACGCGGACCGGGAATATGCGGTCGCGACCGACTACCGGGGCAAGCTCAACATCCGCTCCTTCGGCGTCGAGCAGCAGGCCGTGAACCTCAGC
>CAXTFP010000172.1:3787-5280 GCA_964243135.1 uncultured Lichenihabitans sp. | reverse complement strand
GCAGAAGGTCGTGCTCAGCAAGTGGCTGTTCACCCGGCCCGAGGTGCTGATCCTCGACGAGCCGACCCGCGGCATCGACGTCGGCGCGAAATACGAGATCTATGCCATCATCAACGCGCTGGCCGACGAGGGCAAAGCCGTGTTGATGATCTCGTCCGAGATGCCGGAGCTGCTCGGCATGTGCGACCGGATCTACGTGATGAACGAGGGCCGCTTCGTCGGCGAGTTCACGGGCGCCGAGGCGAGCCAGGAGGGCATCATGCGCGCCATCATGCGATCGAAGGACCTCAACTGATGAGCTCAGTCAACCTCCCCGGCGGCCTCGACCCCGCCTCCGTCACCCATCCCCAGCTCGGTACCCTCCCGGCCGCCAAGACGGAAACCGGCTCCGGCCTACGGCGCATGCTGGCCAAGGGCAACTTCCGCGACTACGGCCTCCTGATCGCCCTCGCGGCCATCATGCTGTTCTTCGAGTTCAAGACCGGCGGCGTGCTGTTCCAGCCGCTGAACCTGACCAACCTGATCCTGCAGAACAGCTACGTCGTCGTCATGGCGCTGGGCATGCTGCTCATCATCGTGGCCGGCCACATCGACCTGTCGATCGGCTCCGTGGTGGGCTTCGTGGGCGCGCTGGCGGCCGTGCTGATGGTTCAGGGGCTGCACCTCAGCCTCGGCTTCATCGGCCTCGACGCGGTGGGCTTCGACCTGCCGCCGCTGAACTACGGCGTCGCCACGGTGTTCTGCCTCGTCGTCGGCGCCCTGGTCGGGGCCTCTCAGGGCTACTTCGTGGCCTATTTCGGCATCCCGAGCTTCATCGTCACCCTGGCCGGCATGCTGGTCTTCCGCGGCCTGACGCTGGCGGTGCTGAACGGCGCCTCGGTCGGCCCCTTCCCGGACGTGTTCCAGCTCCTCGCCAAGGGCTTCTTCCCTAACTTCGCCGGCCCCTACACCTCCGTGCTGGTGGCGGCCGTCATCTCGGCGATCTTCGTCGGGACGAGCCTGCGCCGGCGCCTGTCGCAGCAGTCTCATGGCGTCAGGGTCGAGGGCCTCGGCGCCTTCGCGGCCCGCAACGGCTTGCTGGCGCTGGCGCTGCTCGTCTTCGCCTACCAGATGGGCTCCTACCGCGGCCTGCCCAACGTCCTGATCATCATGACGGTGCTGATCCTGCTCTACCGTTTCGTCACCAACAAGACGACGATCGGGCGGCGGATCTACGCGCTCGGCGGCAACGTCAAGGCCGCCAAGCTGTCGGGCATCAAGACCGAGCGGCTCACCTTCCTGACCTTCGCCAATATGGGCGTGCTGGCGGGCTTGGCCGGCATGATCTTCGCGGCGCGGCTCAACACCGCGACGCCGAAGGGCGGGCTCGGCTTCGAGCTCGACGTGATCGCGGCCTGCTTCATCGGCGGCGCCTCGGCCTCGGGCGGCGTCGGCAAGGTGACGGGCGTCGTCATCGGCGCCTTCATCATCGGCGTAATGAACAACGGCATGTC
>CAXTFP010000172.1:0-3777 GCA_964243135.1 uncultured Lichenihabitans sp. | reverse complement strand
AAAGGGCCTCGTGATGCTGGGCGCCGTGTGCCTGGACGTGTACAACAAGCGGCAGGCGGCCTGAGCCGCGCGTGGACGACCCCGGCGTCGCGCCGGCGAAGGGCGATGGCGCCGAGCCCCGCGGGCAAGGTCGCGACCGCGGCCAAGGGCCGGTCGAGCACTGCCTCCGCGTGCGGGACATGTTCACGGTCGGCATCGGCCACCTGATCGTCGCGAAGGGCCTCCCCTCCGGCGCGTTCGGCTGCGCCTCCTTCCTGGTCGACACTCATTGCCTGGGCGTGAAGGAGGCCTTCTACCGGAAGTCGGCGCCGTCGGATTCCGTGGAGGCGGCCGAAGCTCTGAGCGGCGGCGGAACCGGGATGATCGACATGGACCCGGCCGCCGCGAAGAAGCTCGTCCCGGAGGCCGTGGCCTACGCGGCGGAGTCGGGGATCACGCCCGCGAAGCACTACCGGGTCACCTTCGGCGACCTCGACCGAAAGCTTCACCTTCAGCTTGGACGGCAAGCCGCTCTTCATCCAGGGCCCGAGGGACTCGCCGAGGTGCTGCCGTGAGATCATGGAGGCCCTGAACCAGCATCGCGGCGAGGGTAACTGGGACGCGACCCTGGTGATCGGCGACCATATCCTCGATGCCGAATCGTTCCCGCTGGACGTCGAAGGCTTTCCGATCGACGGCGACGATCCGGAGGACGAGGACGACGTGCCGGCGATCGAGGATCACCGGGCGGAGGAGCCGGAGCTCCCCGAGGAGGACGGGCCGAAGCGTCGGTCTTGAGGCCCGAAAAGTGACGTGCTTGGTCGCCCCTCAGGCTTACCGGAACCGCACGTCACCGACGCTTGAAATCTGCGCCCTTCTCCCCTCCGGGGAGAAGGTGCCCGCGAAGCGGGCGGATGAGGGGATCACCCCTAAGCGCGCCGCTTCCCCTCTCATCCCCGCCATGCGGGCCTTCTCCCCTCGAGGGGAGAAGGGCATCCCCCACGGATGCCGGCATGTGGGCCAACGCTAGCCCCAAGGAGAGAAAGGCGCCCCCCGATCGCCGAGACAGGTGAGTCTAGGACCATCGCGGGGAGGAAAAATTTCCGCGCCGCCACCCTCACGGCTCCAGCGTCGAGTCCCAGTACAGGTAGTCGAGCCAGGTGGCGTGGAGGTTGTCCGGGATCGGCTGCCGCCGGGCGATGCCGTCGAGCTGGACGGGGCTCGGCTCGAACGGCATGCGGCGCAGCGTCAGGCCGGACTGCTTCAACGTCTTGTCGGCCTTCTGCAGGTTGTGCTTGGCGCAGCAGGTGACGATGTTGGTCCAGCAGGTCGTGCCGCCCTTGGAGCGGGGCACCACGTGGTCGAAGGTGAGATTCGTGCTCTCCTCCCGCTTGTCGCAATACTGGCAGCGGAAGCTGTCGCGCAGGAACACGTGGTAGCGCGTGAAAGAGATACGGCTGCGCTTATGGTATTTCTTGAGGCTGATGACCGACGGGATGCGGAACGACTGGGTGGCGGAGCGGACCTCGATGTCGTAGCTCGACACCTCGTGGACGCGGCCCTGGAGCACCGCCACCAGGGCGTCCTGCCAAGCCCAGACCGACAGCGGCCCCCAGCTCAGGGGCTGCATGTCGGCGTTGAGCACCAGGGTGCAGAGGTCCGGGGTGGATCTGTGAAACCCCATCAACTCCCCTCCCCGGCATCGACCGTGGCGGCCCGCCTCAGCTTGGCCAAGCCGGCGAGGGCACCGAGCCGGTTCTCCGTCGCGAGGGTGGATCGGGACAGGAGATCGAAAGGTGCGGGCCGCGAGCCGACGGGTCCCGTCCAGCGGGTCCGCCCACCGTCAGCCGTGAGGTTCGCGTGGAGAACCATCGTCGCTGCGCCTGTGCTACGCCCCAGCCCTTCCGGGGCGGCGTCGCCGACAGTCTACATGCGCGATGACGTGATTGTGAAGCCCCGGCCCTGGGCGGCAAGGGGTCGCGAACGGAGAGGCTGCACAGGAGTTGTGGAGAACGGCCTCAGCGAGTCGGGACCGGCACTTCGCCGCGGTAGTCGTAGAAGCCGCGCTGCGTCTTGCGGCCGAGCCAGCCCGCCTCGACGTATTTCACGAGCAGCGGACAGGGCCGGTACTTGGAGTCGGCCAGCCCCTCGTGCAGCACCTGCATCACGGCCAGGCAGGTGTCGAGACCGATGAAGTCGGCGAGCTGCAGCGGACCCATCGGGTGGTTGGCGCCGAGCCGCATGGCCGTGTCGATGGCCTCGACGCTGCCAATGCCCTCGTGCAGCACGTAGACGGCCTCGTTGATCATCGGCAGCAGGATGCGGTTGACGATGAAGGCCGGGAAGTCCTCCGACACGGTCGAGGTCTTGCCGAGGTGATCGATGAAGGCCTTGGCGGTCTCGAAGGTGTCGGGCACCGTCTGGATGCCGCGGATCAGCTCGACGAGCTGCATCCGGGGCACGGGGTTCATGAAGTGGATGCCGATGAAGCGCTCCGGCCGGTCCGTCACCGAGGCCAGGCGGGTGATGGAGATCGACGAGGTGTTGGAGGCCAGCAGCGTCGTCGGCTTCAGCGAGGCGCAGAGCGTCGAGAAGATCTTGCGCTTGACCGCCTCGTCCTCGGTCGCGGCCTCGATCACGAGGTCGCAGTCGCCGAGCGCGCCGTAGTGGCTCGACGTCGAGATGCGGCCGAGCGCCTCCGCGCGCACCGCCTCGCTCATCGTGCCCTTCTTGACGAGGCGCGTCATGGTGCCGTTGATCGTGGCGAGGCCGGCCTTGAGCCGATCCTCGGACAGGTCGTTCAGCACGACGTCGAAG
The DNA here is from genome assembly GCA_964243135.1 of uncultured Lichenihabitans sp. Classification (GTDB taxonomy): domain Bacteria; phylum Pseudomonadota; class Alphaproteobacteria; order Rhizobiales; family Beijerinckiaceae; genus Lichenihabitans. Next base: position 981 of record CAXTFP010000172.1, on the reverse strand, counting down.
CCCGCGACGGCCGCTACGTGGGCGATGCCGCTGCCCATCTGCCCCGCGCCGATCACCCCGAGGGTCCTGATCTCACCCATCCTGCTGCCCCGTGTCCCGATGATCGCGCCGCCCCGCGTCGAAGCCGCCGCTCAGCTCCTCGCCAGTCAACCCTTGGCGAGTTCCTGGTCGAGCTCAGGCAGCAGGGTGAACAGGTCGCCCACGAGGCCGTAGTCGGCGATCTGGAAGATCGGCGCCTCCTCGTCCTTGTTGATCGCCACGATGACCTTGGAGTCCTTCATGCCGGCGAGGTGCTGGATCGCGCCCGAGATGCCGACCGCGATGTAGAGGTCCGGCGCCACGACCTTGCCGGTCTGGCCCACCTGCCAGTCATTGGGCGCGAGGCCCGCGTCGACCGCGGCGCGCGACGCGCCCATGGCGGCGCCGAGCCTGTCGGCGATGGGTTCGAGGTAGGTCTTGAAGTTCTCGGCCTTGCCCATGGCCCGGCCGCCCGACACGATCACCTTGGCGGAGGTCAGCTCCGGCCGCCCGGACTTGGCGAGGTCCTCGCCGCCGAAGCGCGACAGGGCCGAGGCGAGGGCCGACACGTCGAGCGCCTCGACCGGCGCTTCCGCCCCGCCTTCCGGGGTGGCCGGGAAGGCCGCGGTCCGCACGGTGATGATCTTCACGGGATCAGCGGTCTGCACCGTCTGGATCGCGTTGCCGGCATAGACCGGCCGCTCGAACGTGTCGGCCGACACCACGCGGGTGATCTCGGACACCTGCATCACGTCGAGCAGCGCCGCGACCCGCGGCATGATGTTCTTGGTGCTGGCGGTGGCGGGCGCCACGATGGTCTTGTGGTGGCCCGACAGCTCGACCAGCAGCGCCGCGACCGGCTCGGCGAGGTCGTGGTCGAAGGCGCCGCCCTCGGCCACATGCACCACCCCCACCCCGTCGAGCTTGGCGGCCGTCCGGGCCGCCTCTGCGGCCCCCTGGCCG
>CAXTFP010000171.1:0-6844 GCA_964243135.1 uncultured Lichenihabitans sp. | reverse complement strand
GGCTGGAGGTGGCCGGGGTGGTGGCGGCGCTGGGCGAGGGCGCGGCGCGGTTCGCGCCCGGCGACCGGGTCTGCGCGCTCGTGCCGGGCGGCGGCTACGCGCCCTACGTGGCGACGCCCGAGCTCCAGGCCCTACCGATCCCCGGCGCCCTGTCGATGGTCGAGGCCGCGGCCCTGCCCGAAACCTTCTTCACGGTCTGGGTCAACGTCTTCGACCACGGCCGCCTCGCGGCGGGCGAGGCGTTCCTCGTGCACGGCGGCACGTCGGGCATCGGCACGGTGGCGATCCAGCTCGCCCGGAGCTTCGGCGCCACCGTGCTGGCCACCGCCCGCGGCGCGGCGAAATGCGACGCCGTGCTGAAGCTCGGGGCCGACCGCGCCATCGACTACGAGCGCGAGGATTTCGTGGCCGTGGCCCGGGAGGCGACGGGCGGGCGCGGCGTCGACGTGATCCTCGACATGGTGGGCGGCTCCTACGTGGAGCGCAACTACCAGGCCGCGGCCGAGCGCGGCCGCATCGTGCAGATCGCCTTCCTCGGCGGCGCCAAGGCGGAGGTGAACTTCGCGCCGCTGATGCTGAAGCGCCTCGTCCACACGGGCTCGACGCTGCGGCCCCGCACGGTCGCCGAGAAGGGCGCCATCGCCCGCGCGCTCGAGGAGAAGGTGTGGCCGCTCCTCGCCGCCGGCCGGGTGAAGCCGCTGATCGACAGGATGTTCCCCCTGCGGGAGGCCGCCGACGCCCACCGCTGGATGGAGAAGGGCGACCACATCGGCAAGATCGTGCTGAGCCTGGAGGGCTGACGATGGCGCGCGACGAGGACGATCGCCCTGCCCCCAAGTCGAAGCACGCGATCGGCGAGCCGCTCGACATGATGTCGGTCGAGGAACTGCGGCTGCGGATCGACCTGCTGCGCGAGGAGATCGCCCGGCTCGACGCCGCGGTCGCGGCCAAGCAGGCGTCCCGCGACGCGGCCGACGCGTTCTTCAAGCGTTGACGTGGAGGCCGGCCCTCCGGCGCCGCATCGGCGAGGGCCGGTATCGACCCATGGTCCCGGCGTGGTAAACCCAGGCCGCCCGCGGCCTCTCGGCGCCGCGCCACACAGGACTCCCCGGATGATCGACCTCCACTATTGGCCGACGCCCAACGGGCACAAGATCATCATGTTCCTCGAAGAGGTGGGCCTGCCCTACACCATCGTCCCCGTGAACATCGGCAAGGGCCAGCAGTTCGAGCCCGACTTCCTGAAGATCGCGCCCAACAACCGCATGCCGGCCATCGTCGACCACGAGCCCGAGGGCGGCGGGGCGCCGATCTCGGTCTTCGAGTCCGGCGCCATCCTGCTCTACCTCGCGGACAAGACGGGCCGCTTCATCCCGCCCGACCCGCGGGGCCGGGTCGAGACGCTGGAATGGCTGTTCTGGCAGATGGGCGGGCTCGGCCCCATGCTGGGGCAGAACCATCACTTCTCCGGCTACGCGCCCGAGAAGATCCCCTACGCCATCGACCGCTATGTCAAGGAGACCAACCGGCTCTACGGCGTGCTGGACCGGCGCCTCGAAGGCCGCGACTTCGTCGCGGGCGACTATTCGATCGCCGACATGGCGGCCTATCCCTGGATCGTGCTGCACGAGCGCCAGGGCCAGGCGCTCGACGACACGCCGAACCTCAAGCGCTGGTTCGAGGCCATCGGGTCGAGGCCCGCGACGATCGCGGCCTATGCCAAGGGCGACGCCATGGACCGGCCGAAGGAGATGAGCGAGGAGGACAAGAAGGTCCTGTTCGGCCAGACGGCCGCCTCGGTCCGACGCTGAACGAGGAACGAAAGACACATGAGCCGGACCATGAAGCTCACCGCCGCCGACGGCGTCGCCATCGACGCCTACCGGGCCGACCCCGCCGGCTGGCCGAAGGGCGGCATCGTCGTCCTGCAGGAGATCTTCGGGGTCAACGCGCATATCCGCCGCGTGGCGGACGGCTTCGCGGCCGAGGGCTACCTGGCCATCGCGCCGGCGCTGTTCGACCGCGCGAAGCCCGGCGTCGAGCTCGGCTACACGTCCGACGACATGCCGGTCGGGGTGGCCCTGGTCGGGCAGGTCGGGCACGAGAAGACCATGCTGGACGTGGCGGCGGCCGTGCGCGCGGCCGCCGAGGGCGGGACGGTCGGGGTCGTCGGCTACTGCTGGGGCGGCTCGCTCGCCTTCGCGGCGGCCTGCGAGGGGACCGGCGTCGCGGCGGCCGTGGGCTATTACGGCGGCAACATCGCCAAGTCGCTCGACCGGCGGCCGACGGTGCCGCTCATGCTGCATTTCGGCGAGCGCGACGACCACATTCCCCTGAGCGACGTCGCGGCCGTGCGGGCCGCCCTGCCCGAGGTGCCGGTCTTCACCTACGACGCCGGCCACGGCTTCAACTGCGACGCCCGCGGATCCTACGACAAGGCGAGCGCCGCCGCAGCGCTCGACCGCACCCTGGCGTTCCTGGCCGAGCATATCGGCTGAGGGAACCGTCCACCCCCTCCGCGCATGGCGGCCGTGCCGGTGCCGCAGGTGCGTTGACGCCCTGCCGCGCCGCACCTATCCATCTATAGATCGAGAGTATGGTGCGCTGCGGCGACGGGCCGGACGCACGCGGGATCGACGGGACCGGAGCGACATCTTGAGCAACTTCAACGAAGAGACGGTGCTGTCCGTCCATCACTGGACCGACAACCTGTTCAGCTTCAAGACGACGCGCGACCCGTCGTTCCGCTTCCGCAACGGCGAGTTCACGATGATCGGCATCCCGGTCAACGGCAAGCCGCTGCTGCGCGCCTACAGCGTGGCCAGCGCCAACTACGAGGAGGAGCTGGAGTTCTTCTCCATCAAGGTCGACAACGGCCCCCTCACCTCGCGCCTCCAGCACCTCAAGGTGGGCGACAGCGTCATGGTGAGCCGCAAGGCCACGGGCACGCTGGTGATCGACAACCTGTTCGGCGGCCGCAACCTGTTCCTGCTCGGCACCGGCACGGGGCTGGCGCCCTTCCTCAGCGTCATCAAGGACCCCGAAACCTACGAGCGCTTCGAGAAGGTCGTGCTGATCCACGGCGTGCGGCAGGTGGCCGAGCTCGCCTACGGCGACATGATCACGGAGCACCTGCCCGAGGATGAGCTGATCGGCGAGATCCTGCGCGACAAGCTCGTCTACTACCCGACCGTGACGCGCGAGCCCTTCCGCAACACGGGCCGGATCACCGACCTCCTGGCCTCCGGCAGGATCACCGACGACCTCCACCTCGACGCGCTCGACGCCGAGCACGACCGCGTGATGATGTGCGGCAGCCCCGGCATGCTCAACGACACCAAGGCGCTGCTGCTCGACCGCGGCTTCATCGAGGGCAACCACGGCGAGCCCGGCCAATTCGTCATCGAGAAGGCCTTCGTGGAGCGCTGACCTGCCGGCCCGAGCGGAGCGTCCCGCCATGGCGCATGTCGCCGAGATCAGGATCTATCCGGTCAAGGGGCTGCGCGGCCACGCCGTGCCCGAGGCCACGGTCGAGCCCTGGGGCCTCGCGGGCGATCGCCGCTACATGGTGGTGGACGCGGCGGGCCGCTTCATCACCAAGCGGGAACGGCCCCGCATGGCGGTGGTCGAGGCGGGCTTCGTGCCGGGTGGCATCGCGCTGTCGGGGGCGGGCCAGGGCCGGATCGTCGTGGCCGAGCCCGGCGCGGAGGCGCCGCGGGCCAAGGTGACGGTGTGGCGCGACCGCGTCGCGGCGCGCGACGCCGGCGCGGAAGCCGCGTCCTGGCTGTCGGCCGCGCTGGGCGTGGCCTGCCGCCTCGTCCACATGCCGGATCCCGCGGCGGACCGGCCGGTCGACCCCGACTTCGCCGAACCGTCCGACCGGGTGAGCTTCGCGGACGGGTTCCCGCTGCTCGTCACCAACACGGCCTCGCTGGCCGACCTCAACGCGCGCCTCGCCGACCCGGTCGGCATGGACCGGTTCCGCACCAACATCGCGGTCGAGGGCGCCGAGCCCTGGGCGGAGGACGGGTGGCAGCGCCTGCGCGTCGGCGCCGTCGCCTTCGCGGGGCCGAAGGACTGCGCGCGCTGCGCCGTCACCACCGTCGACCAGGACACCGGAGCGAAGTCGGAGCGCAACGAGCCGATCCGCACGCTCGCGGGCTTCCGCCGCAAGGCGGGCGGTCGGATCATCTTCGGGCAGAACCTCATCCCCCGCAGCGCCGGGCGCATCAGCGTCGGCGACGCGGTGGAACGGCTCGCGTAGTTCGGCGCGCCCTCAGCTCACCCCGGGCACGGCGCGGCGGCCTCGGCCGCACTGCCCCGCACGAGGCCCGGCACGCGCCAGCTCTTCAGGCTCGCCCAGGCCTTGCGGTCGAGGCGGAACCGGTCGGAGGCGGTGAGGCCGTGCCCGTCGGGGGCGGGGTCGAGGCCCGTCCCGCAGAAGCCGAAGCCACACTTCTCCAGCACGCGGCGGAACGCGGGGTCGAGCACGCGCGAGGAAGCCGAGACCAGCGGCGTGCCGGTGAGCATGAAGGCGGCGTCCACGATGGCCTGCACGGCCTCCGTGGCGAAGCCCTGCCCGCGCGCCCCCTCGTCGAGCCACACGCGCAGGCGCAGCCCGCAGGCTTCCGCGAAGCCCCGCACCGGGGCGAGGTCGACGGCGCCGATGACGCGTCGGTCGGGTCCGCGCCCCGTCAGCAGCAAGTGGAGCTCGGCGCCCGACGCGTTACCGTGGCGCCACGCTCCCAGCGTCGCGGGATCGCAGTGGGGATCACCGGACGCCGCCTCGGGCATGGCGCGGTCGGCACCGGGCCCCGCCGCCTCGGCCAGGGTCGGCCAGCGCAGCCACAGGCGGCGGGTTTCGAGCCTGAAGACGTCTTCTCGGCTGATCTCGGGAAACATGCCGGACCTCCAAAGCCGGGCCGCGCCTGGAGCGGCGGCTCACGGAAACGACGAAGGGGAGGTGGTGCCCACCTCCCCCGCCGATCTCGGCTTTCGGATGTCCGGTCCGGGCTGGAACCTCGAGGTTCCTGAAGGACCGATCCACCGGGGGTGTTGAGCACCGGTGGGGTCCTTCGTGAGCCCCACCTATTCCGCGGCCTCGGCGGCCACGGTGTTTTGGATGACCGCGATGTAGGTGCGGCCGTTGCCCTTCTTCTGGAACTCCACCACGCCCTCGCACATCGCGAAGATCGTGTGGTCCTTGCCCATCCCGACGTTGGCGCCCGGATGCCACTTGGTGCCGCGCTGGCGCACGATGATGTTGCCGCTGCGCACGGCCTCGCTGCCGAACTTCTTCACGCCGAGGCGGCGCCCGTCGGAATCGCGGCCGTTGCGGGACGAGCCGCCTGCTTTCTTATGAGCCATGATGGATGCTCCGAATGTTGGTCTGGCCGGGGACTGCCGCGGAGGCTGTCAGCCTCCGGACCGGCGGGTCGGCCGGGAAAGGGACGGGTTCAGGCCTCGGCCATGCCGGCTTCGGGCGCCTCGACGGCCGGCAGAACCGCCGACGGCACCTCGGCGGAGACCGCGGCCTCGCGGCGGCGCTCCTGGCCGGCGAGGAGGATGTCGGTGATCCGCACCACGGTCAGGTCCTGGCGGTGTCCGCGCTTGCGCTTGGAGTTCTGGCGGCGGCGCTTCTTGAAAGCGATGACCTTGGGCGCGCGCTTCTGAGCGACGATCTCGGCCGCCACGGTGGCGCCCGCGACCAGCGGGGCGCCGATCTGCATCGTCGTGCCGTCGCTGTAGCTCAGCACCTGGTCGAAGGTGATCTCCGAGCCGGCCTCGCCCGCCAGGGTCATCACCACGATCTGATCCTTGGCCGCGACCTTGTACTGCTTGCCGCCCGTCTTGATGACTGCGAACATCGTTCTGCCTCGTGTTCCATCCGGCTCTGCCCCGAAGAGCGGCCGTCTTTTTGTGCAGGGTGACCCGCTGGTTGGCGGCAGGGGCGCGAAAGGTGCCGGAAGGCACGCGGCGACGCCGAGGGGCGGCAATTCCGCCCTTCTACCGTCCCCGGTGTTTAGGGAGCGGGGGTGGGCCTGTCAACGGCCGCGTCGCGGCGCTACACTGCGCCGGGGCGAGGCGCGGCCGCGCCCCGAGCCTTCGAGGGAGGACGATCATGGCGACCGCCATCACGGTGCTCTATCCCAACGTCGACGACGCGACCTTCGACATGGACTACTACCTCGCCAGGCACATGCCGCTCGTGGCCGAGCGCTTCGGCTCCTTCGGCATGTCGGGCTGGCGGGTGGCGCGCTTCATCGGCACGCCGACGGGGGGCGCCGCGCCCTTCAGCGTGGTGGCGACGCTCGAATTCGGCAGCCCCGACGGCTTCCGCTCTGCCCTCACGGCCGAGGGCGGCGTCGTTCTGGGCGACGTGCCGAACTTCACCAACACGCAGCCCACCATCATGATCGGCGACGTGGTGGGCCACGGGTGAGCCGACCCCGGGGGCGCCGCCGTCGCGGCGCCATCGTCGGATCGTCGCGTTGACGGTGCGGGCAGCCGGCAGCGACAGGACGACCACAGCGTGAATGATGCATCAGCCCGACATGCGCCCGACCACTTCAGGACTGCGGCCGCGTTGGGGGCGCTGGGCATCGTCTACGGCGACATCGGCACGAGCCCGCTCTACGCCCTGAAGCAGGCCGTCAAGGCCGCGACCGCGGGCGGGGACCCGAGCGGAGCGGCGATCGTCGGCGCGGTGTCGGTGATCCTGTGGTCGCTGGTCCTGGTCGTGTCGATCAAATACGCCATCCTCATCATGCGGGCCGACAACCGCGGCGAGGGCGGCATCGTGGCGATGCTGGGGCGGCTGCGCGCCCGCGACGCCCAGCCCGGC
>CAXTFP010000170.1:0-6848 GCA_964243135.1 uncultured Lichenihabitans sp. | reverse complement strand
CCGCCGGTCCGCGCGGCCCCCGTCCGCCCGGCGGCCCAGGCGGCCCCGGAGCGATGTATGACGGCGGTCCCGGCGGGTTGCCGCCCGGAGGTCCCGGCGGCCCGCCGCCGCCCCCGCCCCCGCCGCCCCCCAGGGCCGCCCACATCCGCCTCCAGCGCGGCGACACGCTGCTCGACGTCAAATGCGCCGAGGACGAGCCGATGAAGAGCTGCGCCGACCTGACGCTGCAGATGCTGGACAGGCTCGGGACCGCGCCGGGCAAGTGAGGCGCAGCCCCCCGGGGTCAGGCTTCCCGCCCCTCCCCGGGGCACCAGAGCACGTCGACGTCCAGGCTCGGCCCGGACGGCGCGAAGCCGGTCAGCACGAGGCCGTCAGGTGCCGATGCGACCACAAGGTCGCGTCCCCCGGCCCTCGCCCGCAGGACGGCGCCGTCCGCGCCCGGCAGGCGGAGGAAGGCCGCGGGCGCCGCCGCGCAGCGCAGCGTGGAGGCGGCGCGGCCCGCTTCGAGCCGCAAGTTCGACAGCGTGCCGCGGAGGTCGGTCTCGATGAGCGTGACGTCGCCCTTGCGGATCGACAGCACGCCCCGCGACACCGCGACCGTGACGGCGCCGACCGGGCTCTCGACCGGCCCCAGCGCGACGTCCTCCCCGGTGTTGGTGACTTCCCAGCCGGCCCAGGGCGACACGTCGGTGATCTCGCCGACCGCCATCAGCGGCATCAGGGCGCCCCAGCCGTAGAAGCCGTCCGTGTCGGGCTGGTCCAGGGGCTCGCCGGTCACGGCGTTGTAGTTCTCGGGGCAGAGACGCCGCGCCCAGGCGGCCCCGAACAGCGCGAAGCTCCGCTCCGCCAGCGCGCCGGCCTCGGCGCGGCGGCCCGTGCGCCTCAACCCCTGCCAGACCCAGTAGTTCAGCGGCGGCCAGACGCGCCCCCGCCAATAGGAATTGTCCGGGAAGGCGGGGTCGTCGCGCGTGACGCCGGGGAGGCCGGGGTCGCCGCCGAAGGTGTGCGGATCGGCCAGGTGGGCCATGAGGCTTTCGGTCTGCGCGGCGGTCGGCACGCCGGCCACCAGGGGGTAGAAGCTCGTGGGGCCGAGGCTGCGCACGAACGCGCCCGACCAGAGGCGGTTGGCGAAGATGCCGCGCGCGGGGTCCCAAAGCTCGCGCCGGATGCGGTCGCGCGTCGCCTCCGCCGTGGCCGCGTGGGCGGCCGAGGCCGCGGCGTCGCCGAGTTCGGCCGCGATGAGCGACAGCATCTCGGCGTCGAGGGCGAGCAGGCTGTTCAGCCCGACGTCCAGGACGTCGAGCGTCCGGGTGCCGGGGTCGTAGCGGGCCTCGTCGTGGATCGGCGCGTTGTCCATGGAGGATTCGTTGCGCGCGCCGAAGGACGTGCCCCTGTAAAGGCCCTCCCCGACGTCGGACGTGCCGTAGGACACGAGGCCCCGCCGGCCGGGATCGCGGTTCGCCCACCACCAGGCGTGGTTGCGGCGCAGGCTGTCGACCATGAGGCGCAGGAGGGGCCGGCCCCCGCCGCGCAGGAACATGAGCCAGACCAGGAAGGACGCGACCGGGAGCTGCGTGCGGTCCACCCAGGCATCGTTGGCCGTGATGAGGCAGGCGAAGTTGCCCTGCGGGGTCGCGCTGGCGAGCGTGGCCGCGAGGTTCTCGCGCCCCACCTCCGGATCGAGCAGGCCGGTCATCAGGGCCGCGTAGTGCTGGTCGTTGAGCCACACGCCGAAGCCGCCGAACTTCGCCTGGTTCCAGTTGCGGCTGATCGAGGTGTAGGGCCGGGCGTTGATCCCGTCCCACACCGTGTTCCAGGCCATCACGTCGCGCAGGGCGTCGAGCGCGCCCGCGTGGCGCCCCGCGTGGGACGGCGCCGGGGTGGCGGGCGAGGCGGTCAGGGCGTCCCGGGCCCGCTCGACCGCGAGGTCGCGCCGGTCCGCCACCGCGAGGGCGAAGCTCCCCTCGCGCGCCATTTCGAGGTTGTGGCGCAGCGCCAGGACCGGCGCCCGCGCGGAGCGTGACGCGAGGTGGAAATAGCCGTTCGCCTCGTAGTCGGCGGCCACCGCCTCGACGCTCGCGTGGCCCGTGACCTGCACGGCGGGCTCGGCCCCCACCAGGGCGACGAAGCGGGTGCCGACCTTGACGGTCGCGGCGCCAGCCTCGGGGTCGTAGACCGCCTCCTCGCCGCCCTCCGTCCACAGGCATAGGTTGACCCAGAAGCGCAGGCCCCACTCGCCCAGCACCGTCCCCCGCCACCGCCCCACGACGCGGAATGGGTCGGGCTTGCGGTAGGACCAGGACAGGGTGGTGCCGGCATGCGACAGGTCGAGGTCGACGGCGCCCGCCGCGAGGTCGTGGCGGCCGAAGCGCAGGCCGTCCCCGGGCGGGAACAGCGTCGCGCTGTTGCGGCTGCCCGCATAGGCCACGGGCGTCATCGCGACCCCGAGCGGCAGGAACACCATCTCGGCCGGCCGGGCCGACCACGTGTACCAGGCGCGCTCGGGCGGGATCGTGGCGTGGCGCGGCATGCGGCGCTCTAGTCCTTGAGGGGGATCGTGTGGGCGGGCGACCAGGCCAGGACCAGGGACGCGCCCGGCCGCGCCTCGGGCGCATCGCGGCTCTGGCAGAAGGCCTTCACCTCGGCCCCGTCCGGCGCGGTCAGCAGGTAAGTCGAGGTCGCCCCGGCGTAGACGGTCCCGCGCAGCACGGCCGTCATTGCGTTGAAGCCCTCCGGCGGGGAACCGGCGGCGAGCAGGAGGATCTTCTCGGGCCGCACCGCGACGGTGACGGCCGTGCCGGCCGGCGGCAGCGGGCCGGCGGCGCGGAACAGCCCCTGCGGGGTGTCGACGCCCCCGTCCCGGACGGGGCCGGCGAACAGGTTGGCGTCGCCCAGGAAGGAGGCGGCGAAGAGCGTCGCGGGCCGCTCGTAGACGTCGGCGGGCTCGCCCTCCTGGACGATCCTGCCCCGGTCCAGGATGGCGATCCGGTCCGACAGCGTCAGCGCCTCCTCCTGGTCGTGGGTGACGAAGATGGTAGTGAGGCCGCTGTCGCGCTGGATCCGGCGCAGCTCGACCTGCATGGTCTGGCGCAACCGGCGGTCGAGCGCCGACAGGGGCTCGTCGAGCAGCAGCACGCGGGGCTTGGTGACGACCGCGCGGGCCAGGGCGACGCGCTGCTGCTGACCGCCGCTGAGCTGCTTCGGGCGGCGGGCGTCGAGCCCCGTGAGCTCGACGAGTTCGAGCGCCTGCGCCACCTCGGCGCGCGCCGCAGCGCCGCGGATGCCCCGCCGGTGCAGGCCGTAGGCCACGTTCTCGGCCACCGTCATGTGGGGGAACAGGGCGTAGGACTGGAACACCATGCCGATGCGGCGGCGCCACAGCGGCTCGCGGGTGACGTCGCCGCCGCCGATCCGCACCGTGCCGGCGTCGGGCGCCTCGAACCCGCCGATGATGCGCAGCAGCGTCGTCTTGCCCGATCCCGACGGCCCGAGCAGGCTCGTGAAGCGGCCGTCCGGGAAGCGCATGGCGACGTCGTCGAGGACGCGCGTGGCCCCGAAGCTCTTGCGGATGCCCTCGACCTCAACGCCGTTCAACGTCGGCCCCGACGCGTGTCAGAACGGCGAAGACCAGGAACAGGGCCACCGAGGCGCCGAGCAGGATCGTCGACACCGCGTTGATCTCGGGCGTGAAGCCCTGGCGGATGGAGGAATAGATCTCGACCGGCAGCGTGGTGAAGCCCGGGGCCGCGAGGAAATACGAGATGACGAACTGGTCGAGCGACACCGCGAAGGCGAAGAGAGCGGCCGCCACCAGGCTCGGCGCGAGGAGCGGCAGAGTGACGGCCCCGAAGGCGTGCAGCGGCGTCGAGCCGAGGCTCATGGCGGCCTCCTCCAGGTCGGAGCGGAGCGAGGCCAGCCCCGTCCCCACCACCAGGACCACGTAGGGGATCGCCAGGGCCACGTGGCCGATGATCATGGCGTGCAGGCCCCGGCCGATGCCGGTCCAGAAGAAGAAGACCAGCATGGCGGTGCCGGTGATGAGCCAGGGGATGGCGATGGGCGGCAGCAGGAGCAGCCGCAGCAGCGACTTGCCCCGGAAGGTCCGGCGCGACAGCGCCAGGGCCGCGAGCGTCCCCAGCACCGTCGCTGCCACGGCCGTGACGAGCGCCACCAGCACGCTGTTGCGGCCGGCCCCGATCAGCTTGTCGTTGTTGGCGAGCTGCGAGAACCAGTGCAGCGTCGGCGAGAAGGGCAGCGCGTAGAGGTCCGACGCGTTGAAGCCCATCAGGGTCATCACCGCGACAGGCGCGTAGAGGAACAGCAGCACGAGGCCCAGGAAGGCGCGGCCGAGCGGGATCACGCGGCGAGCCGCCCGCGCAGCACGCCCGAGAACAGCGCGAAGATCACCAGCACGACGCCCAGCATCGAGAAGGACAGGGCCGAGCCGAGCGGCCAGTTGTAGGCCTGGGTGAACTGGTCCTCGATCACGGTGCCCATGGTGACGCCGATGCGGCCGCCCAGGATGCGCGGCTCCATGAAGCTGCCGATGACGGGCACGAAGATCAGGATCGACCCCGACACCAGCCCCGGCAGGGCGAGCGGCAGGATCACGGTGGCGAAGACGGTCGGCAGGCGCGCGCCGAGGCTCCGGGCGGCGTCGATCAGCGCGTCGTCGATCCCCGCGACCGCGAGGTAGCAGGTGAGGATCATGTAGGGGAGGTAGGCGTGCACGAGCCCGATCACGACGGCCGGGAAGCTGTAGAGCAGCCCGACCGACCCGGCGCCGGGCAGCACCAAGTGGACGAGGTCGTCGATGATGCCGCCCTGCCGCAGCAGCATCGTCCAGGAGAAGATCCGCACGAGCCCGTTGGTCCAGAACGGCAGGATCGTGAGCAGGAACACCGTCTGGCGGGCGCGCCCCCGCGTGGCGCGGGCGATGGCCAGGGCGGCCGGCAGGCCGACGACGGCGCAGATGCCCGTGGTCCAGAAGCCCAGCCGCAGCGACGTCCAGGCGACGTCGAGCAGGTAGGGACGGGCCACGAAGGCGAGGTAGTTCGCGCCCGTGAACACCAGGGGTTTGTTGGAGCCGAAGGGCGTGGTCTTCAGGAAGGAGAAGACCAGCATGGTGGCGAGGGGCAGGAACACCGCCAGCAGGAGCCAGCCGTAGGCGGGCGCCAGCAGGGCCGTCGTGGCGAGCCAGGGGCGCGCCCGTCGCGCCGGCGCGGATGAGGCCATGCGCTCAGGACTGGGCGTAATAGGCCTTCACCTCTTCCCACAGGTCGTTGAAGGCCTGCCGGCGGTCGTCGGGCAGCGACCCCATGAACTGGAGCTTCGACAGGTACTCCGGCTTGTGGATCAGCTTGTTGAGGTCGTCGGCCGGCAGCGTATCCATGGCGGAGCTGTTGGCCGAGGCGGGGGCGCCGGACTTCGCCCATTCGGCGTAGAACTGCGGGGCGACCATGTAGTCGATGAACTGAAGGGCCGCGGCCTTGTTGGTGCTGGACACCGGGACGCACAGGTTGTCGAGCCAGCCCACCGCGCCCTCCTTGGGGATGACGAAGGTCACGGGCTGGTGATGCAGGTTCACGGCGCGCGTCACGGCCCCCGACCAGAACACCGACACGTCGAAGGCGTCCGCCGCGAAGGCCTTGTTCCACTCGTCCTCGCTCGACCAGGTGAGCTTGACGTCCTTCTTGAAGCTCTTCAGCACGTCGCCGATCTTCTTCATGTCGGCCGGATCGTTGATGTTCTGGCCCGTCATGAGGGCCGCGACGGCGATCTCCGTGACGGCGTCGTCGAACAGGGCGCCCCGCCCCGCGAAGGACGCATCCGCGAAGGACGCGTAGCTGTCGACCGACAGTCCCTTGCCGGTCCGCACCGCCAGGGCGTTCATGCCCCACACCCAGGGCACCCCGTAGGTGCGGCCGTCGAGCAGGATGTTGGGGTTGGTCCTGAAGGCGGGCGCGAGGCCGGACGCGTTCGGCACCGTGGCGAGGTCGATGGGCTCGATCAGGTTCTCGGCCTGCGCCTGCGCGTCCCGGGCCGAGTTGACCAGCACGACGTCGTAGGCGCCGGGATTGGTCCTGATCTTGGTCAGCATCTCCGGTTCGGAGTTGTAATAGTCGTGCTTGACGTCGATGCCGGTCGCGGCCTTGAACTGCTTCAGCCCCTCGGGCAGGTCCGTGCCGTAGCCCTGCCAGTTGAGGACCGTGATGGTCTTGGCGTCGGCCGCCCCGGCGTTCCGCGTCATGGTTCCGAGGGCGGCCGACGACAGGCCGGCGCCGAGGAGACGGGTGAACTGGCGGCGGTTCCACTGCGGCGCGACCATATCGGCATCTCCCATCGGGGCGCAAAGTCCTGAGTCCATCGATAAGAGGCGCACCGCCATCGCCTTGTCAACGGCCGAAGCCGGCCCCGTACGGACCCGTCGCCGCGCAGGCCGAGGACGTCCCCGGGATCGGCGCCGATCCCGGCCCGGCGCATCGGGCCGCCCCGCGACGGACCCGTTTCTTCGCGCATCGCGTTGCCTCGTGGCCGACCGATCGAGACCGGCCGCACGAGGGCGCCTGACGCCCGCCCGCCACGCCGCCCACCATCTGGAGCCGACATGCTGCGCCGACGCGATTTCCTCAGCGCCATGGTGGGCGGGACGGCGCTGCTCGCCGCCGGCCGCGCACGGGCCGCCGACTGGTCCGCCATCGAGGCCGAGGCGCGGGGCCAGACGGTGTACTTCAACGCCTGGGGCGGCGACCCGCAGACCAACGACTTCCTCGACTGGGTGGGGGGCGAAGCGCAGCGCCGCCACGGCGTCACGCTGGTCCACGTCAAGCTCGGCGACACCGCCGAGG
>CAXTFP010000169.1:0-6864 GCA_964243135.1 uncultured Lichenihabitans sp. | reverse complement strand
AACCTCGGGGTCGTCGCGCCGGCCGTCGGCGGGGGGCGGCGGCAGCGGGCGCGCCGCGCGGGCCGCCGTGACGGTGGTGAACTGGTCGGGCTCGGGCAGGGGACCGCGGGGTTCGGTCGGGTCCTGCGGGGCCGCGTAGGGGAAGCGCTGAGGCGGGATGTAGTCGAGCGACTCCAGCGGCAGGCGGAAGCCGAGCGGCGAGTCGCCCGGCACCAGGAACAGGTGCTCGCGGCGCGTCTGCCACAGCTCGCTGGCCCAGTCGCGGCCCTGGCGCTGCACCGGCAGCACGTAGCCGGCCGGCACCGTCAGCCCGCGGCCGAAGACCCGGGCGATGCGGGCGCGCTGCTCGGCCGTGCCGACCGGCGACAGCAGGGCGTCGACCTCGCGGGGCAGGGCGCTTTCCGCGCGGATCCAGTGCGCGGGATCCTCGTAGGCGGCCTGCACGTAGCCGTGTTCGAGCCCGAGGCGATGGGCGACGGCCCGCGCGAGGCGGCGCGCGTCCTCGGGCTTAGCGCCGCGCGGGCCGGTCTCGCTGGCGATGAGACTCTCGTCGCGCCAGATCGGCCGGCCGTCCTTGCGCCAGTAGAGCGAGAAGGCCCAGCGCGGCAGGCTTTCGCCGGGGTACCACTTGCCCTGGCCGTAGTGCAGGAAGCCGCCCGGCGCGAAGCGGGTGCGCAGGCGGCGGATCAGGCCGTCGGCGAGGCCGCGCTTGGTCGGGCCCACCGCTTCCGAGTTCCATTCGGGCGCCTCGTAGTCGTCGATCGACACGAAGGTCGGCTCGCCGCCGGTCGTGAGCCGCACGTCCTGCGCCCGGAGGTCGGCGTCGACCCGGTGGCCGAGCGCGTCGAGCGCCCCCCAGGCCTCGTCCGAGAAGGGCGCCGAGATGCGCGGCGCCTCGGCGACGCGCGTCACCTCCATCGCGTGGTGGAAGGTGATCTCGCAGGGGTCGAGCGCGCCGGAGATCGGCGCCGCGGCGCGGTAGTGCGGCGTGGCGGCCAGCGGGATGTGGCCCTCGCCGCAGAGCAGGCCCGAGGTGGCGTCGAGCCCGATCCAGCCGGCGCCCGGCACGTAGACCTCGGCCCAGGCATGAAGGTCCGTGAAGTCGTGCCGCGTGCCGAGCGGCCCCGACACGGGGTCGATGTCGGCCTTGAGCTGGATAAGGTAGCCCGACACGAAGCGCGCCGCGAGCCCGAAGTGGCGCAGCAGCTCGACCATGAGCCAGGCCGAGTCGCGGCACGAGCCGGAGCGCAGCGTCAGCGTCTCATCGGGCGCCTGCACGCCCGGCTCCATGCGGATCACGTAGGCGATCTCGCGCGACAGCCGCGTGTTGAGGTCGATCAGGAAGTCGACGGTCCGCCGCGGCTCGCGCGGCACGGTGGCGAGGAACTCTGTCACCTTCGGCCCGGCCGGCTCGGCGCCGAGATAGGCCGCGACTTCCAGGCGCGTCTCCTCATCGTAGCTGAACGGGAAGGATTCGGCCGTCGGCTCGACGAAGAAGTCGAAGGGGTTGATGACCGCCATCTCGGCCGTGAGGTCAACCTCGATGCGGAGCTGTTCGGTCTTCTCCGGAAAGACGAGGCGCGCGAGCCAGTTGCCGTGCGGATCCTGCTGCCAGTTGATGAAGTGGCCGGCCGGCGTGACCTTCAGCGCGTAGCTCGGGATCTCGGTCCGGCAATGGGGCGCCGGCCGCAGGCGGATCACCTGCGGCCCGAGCGACACCGGCCGATCGTAGCGGTAATCCGTGACGTGATTGATCGCGGCGCGCACGGGCATCGCAATCTCCTTCGCGTGATGTCGTGATGTGGGGATGCCCGGAGGGCTTCGGGCGGGCAGTACGGCCCGTGCCACTGTTCGTCAACAGTGCGAGGTGCTGAAAGATTGGGCCTTTTCGGCATGATAAGATTCGCTCGCGGGGGCGGGATCGCCGAGCCTCGGCGGCGGCGGCCGGGCCATGCACCCAACGGGGGGCGGGAGCGTTGAGGGTCGCGGGCCGATGGCCGAAGAAGGACGGGATCCCGGATGACGACCGAACTGACCTACCTGGCCTGGACGCTGGTTCTGACGCTGGTCTACATCGGCCTGCCGTCGCAGCTGCGCACGGTCGAGACCGGCACGGCCTACAATGCCAGCCCCCGCGACGAGGAGGGGCCGCCAGTGGGGGTGATCACCGGCCGGCTGCAGCGC
Organism: uncultured Lichenihabitans sp.; assembly: GCA_964243135.1. Taxonomy (GTDB): domain Bacteria; phylum Pseudomonadota; class Alphaproteobacteria; order Rhizobiales; family Beijerinckiaceae; genus Lichenihabitans. The sequence continues at coordinate 4,680 of CAXTFP010000169.1, read as the reverse complement.
GCGCAGAAGAACTTGTTCGAGACGCTGCCGATCTTCATCGCCGCAGTATTGATCGCCCATCTCGCGGGCCGCGAGGGCTCGCTCAGCGGCTGGGGCGTGGCGCTCTACTTCTGGGCGCGCGTCGTCTACCTGCCGCTCTACGCTTTCGGCGTGCCCTATGTGCGCTCGCTCGTGTGGCTGGTGTCGCTCGCGGGGCTGATCATGGTGATCGTCGCCGACCTGCACGGGTGAAGGTGGTGCTTCAGTGTTCCAGGAGCATGACGGAAATCCCTTGCAGGAACGTTTCGGCGTGCTCGATCGCAGCGATCGCCTCTGTGCGGGAAGGGGCTTCGGTCAGGTAATCCGCCGAGAGCCGGAGGTCGTAAAGTTGATTGAGCGTTTTGCTGAACGCAATCGCAAGACGCCCTGTTTTGATGAGTCGTCTGCTGAAGAACCCGAGCAGTCCGCTGTGGGTCTTGATCGAACTGACCTCATCGCCGAAGCCTTCGACGATGAGAGCTGCTTGCGCCGCATAGAATACCGAGTAGTAGGCCCGGCTACAGGCACCTTCCGTGTCGCCGAGAGCCGACAAGGCATGAGCACCTCTGATCGAGCATTCTGCTTTGTCGAGATAGCTACGAGCAGTCGTCGAATCGCTCACAGCCGTCGTCCATCCCGCAGGATATTGCGGATGAGTGCAGGATTGCTGCACATTTCCGGTCGGTCGAACTCATCCTCCCAGAGGGGCATGGCTTGGATCAGGATGTCATGGTCCATCATCACGTCAACGGAGACCCCCGCCATGTCGATGATCGCTGCGCCGCGATTTCCCGCCTCGCCGCGCAGGATCACGGCGACATCGGCGTCGCTGTCCGGCTCGTGGGTGCCCCGCGCGCGGCTGCCGAACAGGTAGGCGTCTCGTATGGCGTACCGTGTGCCGATCTCATCGAGGAAGCGCCGGGCCGCCCGGAGCGTGTCGCCGTCGACCGGCGGGCGGGTGGTGGGACTGTCCGTCGCTTCGCGCTCTGGCGTCATGGCTCTGCCCTCGGGCGGTCGAGGGCCGGACCGTACCACCGACGGCCCGCCCCCTCCAGCCCGCCTCACATGTTCGGGTAGTTCGGCCCGCCGCCGCCCTCGGGCGGCACCCAGACGATGTTCTGCGACGGGTCCTTGATGTCGCAGGTCTTGCAGTGGACGCAGTTCCCCGCGTTGATCTGGAAGCGCGGGTCCGTCTTCTTCTCCTCGTCGCCGTACACCACCTCGTAAACGCCGGCCGGGCAGTAGAGCCGCGACGGCTCGCCGTAGAGCGGCAGGTTCTTGCTGATCGGTATCGAGGGATCGGTCAGCACGAGGTGGGCCGGCTGGTTCTCCTCGTGGTTCGTGCCCGACAGGTAGACCGAGGACAGCCTGTCGAAGGACAGCACGCCGTCGGGCTTCGGATATGTGATGGCCTTCACCTCGGCGAGTGGCTTCAGGGTCGCGTGGTCGGGCTTGCCATGGCTCAGCGTGCCGAACACCGATCCGCCGAAGAGCTGGTTCGACCACATGTCGAGGGCCCCCAGCGCCACGCCCGGCATCGTGCCGAACTTCGACCACAGCGGCTTCACATTGCGCACCCGCCGGAGGTCCGTGCCGATGGCCGAGGCGCGCCACGCCTCCTCGTAGGAGGTGAGCTCGTCGTTGCTCCGGCCGGCCTCCAGCGCGTGCGCGACGTGCTCGGCCGCCATCATGCCGCTGAGGACGGCGTTGTGCGAGCCCTTGATGCGGGGCACGTTGACGAAGCCCGCCGCGCAGCCGATCAGCGCCCCGCCCGGGAAGCTCAGCTTCGGCACGGACTGCCAGCCGCCCTCGGTGATGGCGCGGGCCCCGGAGGCGATGCGCTTGCCGCCTACCAACGTGTCGGCGATCATCGGGTGGGTCTTGAAGCGCTGGAACTCGTCGAAGGGCGACAGCGTCGGGTTCTCGTAGTTGAGGTGCACCACGAAGCCCACCGACACGAGGTTGTCCTCCATGCCGTAGAGGAAGGAGCCGCCTCCCGTGCGGTTGCCGAGCGGCCAGCCGAAGGAATGCTGCACGAGGCCGGCCTGGTGCCGGTCGGCCGGGACCTCCCACAGCTCCTTCAGGCCGATGCCGTATTTCTGGGGCTCTCGTCCGGCATCGAGGTCGAAGCGGCGGATCAGGCCCTTGGCCAGCGAGCCGCGCGCGCCCTCGGCCACCAGCACGTATTTGGCGCGCAGCTCCATGCCGCGCGTGTAGCCGTCCGTGATGGCGCCGTCCTTGCCGACGCCCATGTCGCCCGACGCCACGCCGACCACCTCGCCGCCCTCGCCATACAGCACCTCGACGGCCGCGAAGCCCGGGTAAATCTCGACGCCGACCGCTTCGGCCTGGCGGGCGAGGTAGCGCGACATGTTGGCGAGCGAGCCGACGAAGTTGCCGTGGTTGCTCATCAGCTTCGGCATCAGAGCGTTGGGCAGGCGCATCCCGCCGGCCGGGCCGAGGTAGTAGAAGCGGTCGTCCGTGACCTCGACGGTGAACGGCCGGTCGTCGTGGCCGCGCCACTCGGGCAGGAGGGCGTCGAGCCCGACCGGGTCCACCACCACGCCCGACAGGACGTGGGCGCCCACCTCGGAGCCCTTCTCCAGCACCACCACCGACAGGTCGGGACCGAGCTGCTTCAGCCGGATCGCGGCCGACAGCCCCGCCGGGCCACCGCCCACCACGACCACGTCGAACTCCATCGCCTCGCGCGCTGGCGGTTCGAATGCTGTCGCCGTGCCGTTCGCTGCCGCCATGACCCCACCGTCTCCATCCATTGTCCCGATCGCATCCTGCATTTAAGGAGCCGGCCGGACTGGCGCAAATGCGTCACGTCGATCCGCGGGCGAGCCATACCTCGATCGGCCATCGCTCGTCAGGTGGGCGGCCAAAGCCGCCGGTCGAAGGAGAAGGAGCGGATCGCGGTGATCGCGATCGTCGACGACTCCGGGTGTGTGGGGTCGATCAGGACGTTGACGCTGTCCGGCGCGATGACGGACGGCACGCGCAGGATGGGGGAGCGCCGGCCGCTCAGCCACGCATCGCCGTACGCGACGGTATCGGATGGCAGGGTCGGCAGATCCTCGATCGACGCGGACCCGGTGTCGATCGTCACCAGGACATAGTCATCGGGGACCAGATCCCACGTGAGGTCCAGGTGGACTCTCACTTCGAGCACGGCGAGTGCCACGGATTCGGCGGCATAGACCACCGCACGGCCCGGGGAGTTCCAGCGGCCGCCGTAAAGCCGTGCTCCCTCTCCGGACACGTCGGCGAAGGGACGCCGACAGATCCGCGATGCCTTCATCAGGCGGCGAGGCCGTGATCGATCCGTCCCAGGAGCGCCTCCACGTCCCGGATTCCAGCGTCGGTGTCAAGGAGGGCCAACGGAGCTTCGCCGGCGAGGATGGCCGTCGGCCGACGCAGCCAGAGGGCAGCCTTCTCGACCGAGCCGAACGTCGTCTCGGCCGCCGCGATGGTCCTGACGACGCGCGCCAGACGATCCGATTCCTGCGGGCTCAGGCGTCCACTCCTGAGCCTGTGGCGGAAGGCTCGCCGGGGCAGGATCATGCGATCCACCTCCTCGAGCGTCAGGCGTCCGACGTCGACCAGGGACGCGACGCTCGCGGTCGGCAGCCCGCGGCGCACCGCCTCGATCTGCGCGCGGCGCTCTCCGCGTCCCAACCCCACCAATATATCCGCATGCACCCGGGCAGGATCGAGGGTCATTTTCTGTGATCCATGGACGATGGTTCGAAAGCATAGGATCAAAGCGCCCGGGGAGGCCAGCACGGGCGACGCGGTCGACTCGATCCCGACGCCGGCTCCGCGGAACTCGCTCCCGACGCTGGCCCTTCTTCATCCGTCGGCTCGGCAGGCTCGGAGGGAACGCGATGACGCAGCAGGTGCCGCTGGGGGCAGAAGCCCGGGCCGACGAGGCCGATCACGACGACGGGACGCGCGAAGTCCGGCCCGACCTCGCCTATCGCCGGCTCGTGATGGTCAACGTCCTGTTTGCCGGGCTGCCGGGGGCGGGAGACCGCGGCTGGATGCTGGTCGACGCGGGCATCCCCGGATCCACCGCCCTGATCGAGAGCGCGGCCGCGGCCCGCTTCGGCGAGGGTGCCCGGCCCTCGGCCATCGTGCTCACCCACGGCCATTTCGACCACGTCGGCGGCCTCGAAACCCTCGCGGAGCGTTGGGACGCGCCGGTCTATGCCCATCCGCTGGAGCAGCCCTACCTCGACGGCCGTGCCGCCTACCCGCCGGGCGATCCCACCGTCGGCGGCGGCCTCATGGCGAGCCTCGCCGGCCTCTATCCAACCAAGCCGGTCGACGTGTCGGGGCGGCTCCGCGCCCTGCCGGGGGACGGGAGCGTGCCCGGCATGGCGGGATGGCGCTGGATCCACACACCCGGCCACGCGCCGGGCCACGTCTCGCTGTGGCGCGAGGCGGACCGCACGCTGATCGTCGGCGACGCCTTCATCACCACGGCCGGAGAATCCGCCTACGCCACGGCCGTGCAGGCGCCGGAGATCCACGGGCCGCCGCGCTACTTCACGATCGACTGGGCGGCGTCGCGCGCCTCGGTCGAGGCCCTGGCGGCGCTCGACCCCGCGCTCGCCGTCGCGGGTCACGGCCGCGCCATGGCGGGTCCCGCCC
>CAXTFP010000168.1:0-6867 GCA_964243135.1 uncultured Lichenihabitans sp. | reverse complement strand
GGATGCCCAGCTCGAGCCGCACCCGCCAATGGGCGAAGTTGGGGAACGACACGATAGCGCGGCGGCCGATCCGCAGCATGTTCTCCAGCACGTCCCGGGGCCGGCGCACGGCCTGGAGCGTCTGCGACAGGATCACGTAGTCGAAGGCGTCGTCCGGGTAGGCCGCGAGGTCGGTGTCCGCGTCGCCCTGAATCACCGGCAGGCCGCGCGCCACGCAGAGGTTGACGCCGCCCTGGGACAGTTCCAGGCCCCGCGCGTCCACCTCCCGCGTGTCGGCCAGCAAGCTCAACAGCGCGCCGTCGCCGCAGCCGAGGTCGAGCACGCGGCTGCCGCGCTCCACCATGTCGGCCAGGAGCAGGAGGTCGCCGCGCTCGTCGCCGTGCCGGCGCTGCGCCGGGCGCCGCTCGAACGTCGGGTCGAGGCCGCTGATGCGCGGCGGGCTCACGCCGTACCCGCCGCGTCGGGCAAGCCGCGGGCCCTGGCCGCGGCCGCGATGAAGCCGCGCGAGGTGGTGATCAGGTCCGGCACGTCGAGCAGGAAGGCGTCGTGGCCCTTTTCGGTCTCGATCTCGACGAAGGACACGGAGGCGCCCCCGGCGTTGAGCGCGTGGACCACGGCGCGCGACTCCGCCGTAGGGAACAGCCAGTCCGAGGTGAAGGACACGACGCAGAAGCGCGCCGCCGTGCCCCGGAAGGCGCCCGCCAGCTGGCCGCCGTAATCGGCCGCGAGGTCGAAATAGTCCATGGCGCGCGTCATGTAGAGGTAGGAGTTGGCGTCGAATCGCTCCACGAAGGTGCGGCCCTGGTGGCGCAGGTAGCTCTCGATCTGGAAGTCGGCGTCGAACGCGAAGGTGGGGGCGGCGCGGTCCTGGAGCTTGCGGCCGAACTTGGCGTGCAGCGCCTGGTCCGACAGGTAGGTGACGTGCGCGGCCATCCGGGCCACGCCGAGCCCCTTCTCGGGCCGGGTGCCGGCGTCGAGGTAGCGGCCGCCGCGCCAGTCGGGGTCGGCCATCACGGCCTGCCGGCCGACCTCGTGGAAGGCGATGTTCTGCGAGGAATGCCGCGCCGCCGTGGCGATCGGCATGGCCGCGAAGACCCGCTCGGGATAGGCGGCCGCCCATTGCAGCACCTGCATGCCGCCCATGGAGCCGCCCACCACGCAGAACAGCGTGCCGATGCCGAGGTGGTCGATCAGCATGGCCTGGGCCCGTACCATGTCGCGAATCGTGATGACCGGCAGGTCGAGCCCATAGACCCGGCCCGTCGCGGGGTCGATCGAGGCCGGCCCCGTGCTGCCGAGGCAGCCGCCTACCACGTTGGAGCAGACGACGAAGAAACGGTCGGTGTCGATCGGCCGGCCCGGCCCCACCATGGCGCTCCACCAGCCGGGCTTGCCGGTGACGGGATGCACGTTGGCGACGTGCTGGTCGCCCGTCAGGGCGTGGCAGACGAGGACGGCGTTGCTGCGGGCGGCGTTCAGCGTCCCGTAGGTCTGGTACGCCACGGTCAGCGGCGCCAGGGTGCCGCCCGAGTCGAGGGGGAGCGGCCGGTCGGCGGGGAAGGCGGCGACGAGGCTGGTGGGCTCTTCGGCTTCGCGGCTCGGGACGGTTCTGGCTGCGATGATCGCCACGATGGAGCCTCGGCAGCGTTCTCTCTTCCGAACGCAATGTCCTCTTTATAGGATTTTCGGCTCTCGACCGTCAAGCGCGCCGCCTTGCCTTCGCGCCCCGCGTCGATCACAGGAGGGATATGCGTCACGCCAGACCCGCTTCTCCGGTCCGTCCCTCGTCCTCCCTCGCCGGGGATCGGCGATGAGCGCCGGCGGGGGGAGCGACCTCAGGGGAGCGGTGGGCGGGGCGCCGCGCTCATTCTCGTCGCTGCGCGACCTCCTGCTCGAACGCCGCGCCACCCTGCCGAAGCGCCTCGCCCAGGTGGCGGGTTTCGCGCTCGACAACCCGGACGACATGGCCTTCGGCACGGTCGCGACCGTGGCGGAACTCGCCGGCGTGCAGCCCTCGACGCTGGTGCGCTTCGCCCAGGCGCTCGGCTACGAGGGTTTCTCTGACCTTCAGACGGTGTTCCACTCGCTGCTGCGCAGCCGCTGGCCGGACTACGAGGACCGGCTGCGGGCGCTGTCGCCCGACAGCGACGCGGGGCCCGAGGCGCTGCTGGCGGGTTTCTGCGAGAGCGCAGCCCTGTCGCTGGCACGGCTGCGCGAGCGCATCAGCCGCGACACGCTGGAACGCGCCGTCGCGGTGCTGGCCGGGGCCGGCACGATCTACATCCTGGGCCAGCGGCGCACCTTTCCGGTGGCGTCCTACCTCGCCTACGCCTTCGCCAAGCTCCGCATCCGCTCGGTGCTGGTCGACAACGTGGGCTCGCTCGGGCCCGACCAGGTGGCCTTCGCGGAGGAGGGGGACGCGCTCCTGGCGGTGAGCTTCGCGCCCTACACGCCCTCGACGATCGAGATCGCCGAGCGGCTCGCGCAGCGCCTGCCCGTCGTGGCGATCACCGACTCGCCCTTTTCGCCGCTGGTCGCGAGCGCCCGCGTGTGGTTCGAGGTGGCCGAGGCCGACTTCGGCGCCTTCCGGGCCGTGTCCGGCACCTTCGCGCTCGCCATGACGCTGGCGGTGGCTGTGGGGCAGCGGCGCGCGGCGGGGTGAGTGGGGCATGCAAGGTCTACCAGCCTTGACGCCCGCCCGGCGGGACGCTTCAACGACGGATGCGACATCCTTCAGCAGGACTGGTCCCATGCGGGTGCTCCTCATCGAAGACGACCTGATGATCGGCAAGAGCCTGAAGCAGGCGCTGCAGAACGAGAGCATGGTGGTGGACTGGACGAGGAGCGGCGTCGAGGGCGAGGAAGCCCTGTCGACCAACGACTATTCGGCCGTCCTGCTCGACCTCAACCTGCCGGACAAGAGCGGCGTCGACGTGCTGCGCGCCACCCGGCAGTCCGGCAACAAGGCGCCGATCCTGGTCATCACGGCGCGCGACGACATCGACGACCGCATCGCCGGGCTCGACCTCGGGGCCGACGACTACATGGTCAAGCCCTTCGACATGCGCGAGCTCGTGGCCCGCATGCGGGCCGTGCTGCGCCGCCGCTCCGGCATCGCGCGCTCCATGCTGCAGACGGCGGCCCTGACGCTCGACCTCGCGACCCACGAGCTCACCTATCGCGACCAGAGCCGCGTCCTGTCCGCCCGCGAGTTCGCCCTGATGCGGGCGCTGCTGGAGCGGCCCGGCATCATCCTGTCGCGCGCGCAGCTCGAGGAGCGGCTCTACGGCTGGGGCGAGGAGGTGGAGAGCAACGCGCTGGACGTGCTGATCCACTCGCTGCGCAAGCGCTTCGACAAGGACATCATCCACAACGTCCGCGGCGCCGGCTGGATGGTGGTGCGGGGGTGACGGCGCTGCCGCATTGAGCGCTCCGGACCGGTCGCCTTCCCGCATCGTCGCCCTGCCGGAGGCGGGTACGGGTGCGGGTTCGATCCTGTCAAAGGGTGCGGGCTCGTCGATCCGCCGCGCCGCGCTGGCCTGGATGACGGTGGTGCTGACCCTGCTGGGGCTGCTCGCGGCCGGCATCGCCTACGCGATCGACCTCGCCGACGCCGACCGCCTGCTCGACGACGAGCTGAAGCTGGTCGCCTTCTACGCCGGCCCCGGCCTGTCGCCGCATTCGTCCCGCGGCGAAGTCTACGACAGCAACCGCGAGGTGCTGATCCAGGTCCGCGACGCCGAGGGGGCGGTGACCTACACGTCCGACGACAGCCTCGCCATTCCCCTGCCGCCCGCGCCCGGCTTCGGCGAGGCCGTCGTGGCGGGCGAGCGCTGGCGCAGCTTCCTGAAGCCGGAGGGCACCACCACGGTCCAGGTGTCGCAGCGGGTGAAGCCGCGGCAGCGCATCGCCCGCATGGCGGCCCTCGAGGCCGCCGTGCCCGTGCTGGTCACCATCCCGCTCGGCTGGCTGGTGGTCGGCTGGGGCATGGGCCGCATGCTGAACAGCCTGGCGCGCCTCGCCGGCACCATCGCGGCCCGCGGCGTCGAGAGCCGCACGCCGATCGACCTCGGCGGCGTGCCGGCCGAGTTCTCCGCGCTGGTCGAAGCCATGAACGCCCTCATCGGCCGTTGGCGCCTGAGCCTCGACCAGCAGCGCCAGTTCCTGTCGGACGCGGCCCACGAGCTGCGCACGCCGCTGACCGCGCTGCGGCTGCAGATCGACGGTCTGCGGGCCGACCGCGGGGACCGCGCCGAGGTCGACGCCGCCCTGCCGGAACTGGCGCGCGGCGCCGGGCGTGCCTCGGCCCTGGTCGACCAGCTCCTGCGCATGGCGCGCTACGAGTCGGGCGACAGGCCGGTCGAGGTCGACGCGGTCGACATGGTGCCGCTCGTGACGGGCTGCATGGGCGACGTGGTGATCCTGGCGGAAAGCAAGGGCATCGATCTCGGCCTCGTGTGTTCGGAGCCGGCGCGCCTCGCCGGCGTCGAGCGCGACCTGCGCCTGCTCGTCGGCAACCTGATCGAGAACGCTGTGCGCTACACCCCGACGGGCGGGATCGTCGACGTCGGCGTGCGGGTGGACGGCGGCTCGGCCATCGTCGAGGTGGCCGACACTGGCTGCGGCATCCCCGAGGAACTGATGGGGCGGGTATTCGACCGCTTCTTCCGGGCGCCGGGCCTCGTCGCTGAGGGCACGGGGCTGGGCCTCGCCATCTGCCGCGCCATCGCGCGGCGCCACGGGCTGACGCTGGGCCTGCGCAACCGCCCGAGCGGAGGGCTGGTGGCCACCGTGTCGGGTCCCGCGCTGCCCCCGCCGCGGGATGACGGGCCATCCCCTCCCTGATACACGCCGGGGCAAGCGGTAGGCCGGTCCGACCGGCCCTGGAGACGATGAGGACGATGACGCAGCTCAAGATCACGGCCGGGCCCTTCACCTTCGACGCCCGCTTGGAGGAGGCCCTGGCGCCCAAGACCTGCGCATCCTTCCTGTCGCGGCTGCCCTTCGAGAGCCAAGTCGTGCACGTGCGCTGGAGTGGCGAGGGGGTGTGGATCCCGCTCGGCGAGACGGATTTTGCCGTCGGCTACGAGAATCACACGAGCTATCCCGCGCCGGGGCAGATCATCCTCTACCCGGGCGGCATCAGCGAGACCGAGATCCTGCTGGCCTACGGCGGCGTCCGCTTCGCCTGCAAGATGGGCCAGCTCGCCGGCAACCACTTCATCACCATCACGTCCGGGCAGGAGAACCTCCCGGCGCTGGGCAAGATGGCCCTGTGGCAGGGCGCCCAGACGATCGTCTTCGCCCGGGCGTGAGGGAGGTCAGTCCGAATCCGTCTCGCCGAAGCCCGAGAGAGCATCGAAAAAGGCCTTGTCGGCCACGTCGCCCGTGGGGGCCGGCAAGGGCGCAGCGGCGCGAAGGGCCGCAAAACGGTCGCGCAGCGGCGTCGTCTCGTCCAACTCGGCCGTGGCGTCGTCGTCGATGTCGATCTGCATCGAGCAGGGCTCCGTTGAAGAATGGGCTCCGATCATCGCCCCGCATCGTCGCGAAGGGAAGATCGCGAGCCGCCGCTCCCCGGCCGCATCCCGTCAGAGTGGCGCCACCCGCGCCCGCACCGCGCCCGCCACCTCCAGTGCCGCCGCGACCCGCAACACGAGGTCCTCGCGCCACGGCGGCCCGATCACCTGCACGCCGGTCGGCAACGCCTCGCCCTCGGTCCAGACCGGGACGGCCGCGACCGGCAGGCCGATGAAGGAGATCGGCTGGGTGTAGAGCCCGAGGTTGGCCCGAACCGCCAGGGTGACGCCGCCCACCGTCATGTCCACCTGGCCGAGCCGCGGCGCCGGGCAGGGGGCCGCGGGGGCGAGCAGGACGTCGGCCTCATCGAAGAGGCGGAGCGCCTGCGCCGCGAAGGCGCGGCGAAGCTTCTGGGCCTGCGCCACCCAGGCGGCCGGCAACAGGGCGCCGGCCAGCAGCCTGTTCCGCACCGCGGGGTCGAAGTCGGCCGCGCGGGTGCGGAGGCGGTCGAGGTGCAGCGCCGCGCCCTCGGCCATGGTGATCAGGAAGGCCCCGGCGCGGGCGCGCTCCGCGTCCGGCAGTTCCACGACGGGGGCCGCGACGCGGGCGCCCCCCGCCCGCAGGGCATCGGCGCATCGGGCCACGGCCGCGAAGGCCGCGGGCTCGCCGCGTGACGCGAAATGGCCGCCGAGCACCGCCGCGCGGAGCCCCGCGACGCCGGAGCCGAGCGAGGACAGCGTCGGCTCGACCGGCCGTCCCGCGCAGGCGGGGTCGTCGGGATCGGGTCCCTGGAGCGCGTCGTAGCACAGCGCGAGGTCCTCGGCCGAGCGGGCCAGGGGGCCGAGGTGGTCGAGGCTCGCCACGAACGGGAAGGTGCGGCCGCGGCCGAGGCGCCCGTAGGTGGGTTTCAGGCCGAACAGACCGCAGAGGGAGGCCGGCACGCGGATCGAGCCGTTGGTGTCGGAGGCGAGCGCCAGCGGCGCGAAGCCCGCCGCTACCGCGGCCGCCGAGCCCCCCGAGGAGCCGCCCGACATGCGCGACAGGTCGTGCGGGTTGCGCGAGGGGCCGTCGTGCGGGTTCTCGCCCGTGAAGTCATAGGCGTATTCGCCCATGTTCAGGGCGCCGAGGCAGACCGCGCCGGCCGCCTCCAGCCGCTCGACCAGCGCCGCGTCGCGCGCGGCCGGCGGATCGCCCCGGTTGATGCGGGAACCCGCGAGCGTCACGACCCCGGCGAGGTCGAACAGGTTCTTCACCGCGAACGGCACCCCGGCGAGCGGGCCGAGGGGACGGCCGGCTGCCCGATCCGCGTCCACCGCCGCGGCGCGCGCCAGCGCCCGATCGGCCGTGACC
>CAXTFP010000167.1:0-6905 GCA_964243135.1 uncultured Lichenihabitans sp. | reverse complement strand
CTCGGGGGTCTCGTCGATGTCAGCGGGGAGCAGGGCGTGGGGCTCGACGCCCGCCTGCTGGAGCAGTGCCAGCCGCCGCGGCGAGGCCGAGGCTAGGACGAGGCGAGGAACCTCGGCCGGGGCGCCCCTGCGGGCGAGGCCGATCACCGGGGGCGGCTCACTTGAACCGGTAGGTGATCCGGCCCTTGGTCAGATCATAGGGGGTCATCTCGACGAGCACGCGGTCTCCCGTCAGCACGCGGATCCGGTTCTTGCGCATCTTGCCGGCCGTGTGGGCGGTGATCTCGTGTTCGTTCTCGAGCTTCACGCGAAACATCGCGTTGGGCAGCAACTCCGTCACCGTCCCCGGGAACTCGAGCAGTTCTTCCTTCGCCATATGATCCGATCTTTCGAGCGCCGCGCGGGTTCAGCGCGGCGCGGGGCGGAGCCGAAAAGGCGCCACCATGAGCGGGCGGACCCTAGTGGAGAACGCCGCGTTTGTGAACACATGATGGGGACGGCGGTGCCATTCTCCAAGGCACGCTCGCCCGAAGGCCTCCCGCAGCCCTCAGCCGGGCGCGCCGCCCGCCGCCACGGCCTGCGCCCGTTCCGCGTCGCGGCGCAGGTAGCGGCGGTGCGAGCGGGCGCTGAAGGGGATGAGGGCGAGGAACAGCACCACCAGCCCGGCCAGCACCTCCATCGGGAAGGTGATGAGCAGCAGCACCAGCACGGCGACGCCGAACAGCACGGGGATCACCTGCTCGCGCGGCACGCGGCCGATCGACTTGCCGGAGAAGTGCGGGATGGTGCTGGCCATCAGCCCGGCGACGCAGAGGAGGTAGACGATCTCCAGGCCGACCGCCCATCGCTCGAACACCCAGTCCAGCGCCGACAGGTGCAGGTAGAGCGGCAGGAGCGCCACGATGGCCCCGGCCGGGGCCGGCATGCCGGTGAAGAAGTTGGACCCCCAGGCCGGCTTGTCGGGGTCGTCGAGCCGGACGTTGAACCGGGCCAGGCGCAGCGCCGTGGCGATGGCGAACACCATGGCGGCGAACCAGCCGAAGCTCTTGATCTCGTGCATGTTCCAGAAATACAGCGTCAGGGCCGGCGCCACGCCGAAGTCGAGGAAATCGGCCAGGGAGTCCAGCTCCGCCCCGAACCGCGTCGTGCCCTTGAGGGCGCGGGCTAGGCGGCCGTCGAGCCCGTCGAAGAAGGCCGCCGCCACGATGGCCACCACCGCCTTCTCGAACGAGCCCTCGCTGGCGTAGCGGATAGCCGTCAGGCCGAGGCACAGGGCCAGCAGCGTGATGAGGTTGGGCAGGACGATGCGCAGCGGCACGTTGCGGAAGCGCCGGCGCCGCGACGGGCGGAGCGGCGGGGCCTCGCCCAGGGGATCGGGGTCGAGGTCGTGACTCATGCGGCCGTCGCGCGGGACAGGGCGGCCGGGCGGAACACGTCGACCGGCTGCTTGAAGCCGCGCAGCGCGAAGGCGCCGACGTGGGACGTCCCGCAGTGGAGGCGGTCGACGAAGTCGCTCGACATCAGCAGCGGCTGGTCGAGCGGCCGGTTCAGGCCGGCGATGCGGCTCGCGAGCCCCACGTCCTTGCCGATCACCGTGAAGTCGAGCCTGAGGCCCGAGCCGACATTGCCGTAGGCGACCTCGCCGAAGTGGAGCGCCATGCCGGCCTCGATCGGCAGCTCGTCGGGATGGGCGCGGTTGCGGGCGGCGAGCACGCGCAGGGCCTCCTCGGCCGCGGCCAGCGCCCGGTCGGCGGCGTCGTCCTCGCCGTCCCTGCCCTCGCGGAAGATCGCCAGCAGCCCGTCCCCGATATATTTCAGCACCTCGCCGCGCCGGCTCTCGATCGGCGGCACGAGGCAGTCGAAAAGCGCGTTGAAGACCGCCACGGCCTCCAGCGCCCCGAGGTCGACCGTGTGGCCGACGGAATCGCGCATGTCGGCGAAGAGGATGGCCGAACGGATGGTCGACACCTGCCCGCGCTTGGTGTTGCCGCGCAGGATCGCCCGGTGGGGTTCGTCGCCCACGTAGGTGCGCAGCAGCTTGTCGAGCGACAGCCAGGTCGAGCGCAGGTCGATGAGGATGGCGATGGCCGGGAGGAGGCGTCCCAGGGCCGCGATGTCCGACGGCGCGAAGCCGGGGAGCTGGCGCGTCGCGAAGGTCACCCAGCCGTGGCCGCCGTTCATCAGCGGGATCGGCATGCACAGGTAATGCGTGAAGCCGTCGGCCTTGAGCTCCGCCACGATCGCGAACCGCGACTCGTCCGTCTCCGGCAGGCGCAGCTCCACCGTGCGCCCCGTCCCGGCCGCCTCGAAGAAGGGCGAGGTGAGGTAGCCGTCGGTCTCGTCCTCGGCCCGCACGTAGGTGCGGGTGGTCACACCCCGGTCCCTGACCCAGAGCCGCGCGATGGCGTCGTGCTGGGAGTCGAGCACCTCCGTCGAGGAGCCGTAGCGGTCGAGCGGCAGGCCGAGCGCCAGCAGCTTGTCGCACAGGATGGCGATGCGCTCGCTCGGCATGTCCTGGGCACGGGCGTTGCGGTTCAGCCAGTCGGCCACGAGGGAGATCCCGTAGGCGCGCTCGTGGCCCATCATGGCGTCGAGCCGCTCGGGCGGCAGCTCGACGATATCGGCGGCCGGCAGGGCGGCGTCCCGCGCCGCGCTCTGGGCAAGGTCATCCACCCCCTCACCCCGCCTTGAAGGAGCGCGGGGCCTCGACGGCCTTGACGTCGGCCAGAACGGTCTCGCCCGCCACGGCGGTGGCGCCGATGCCCACCATCACGCGGAGGCTGTCGGGCAGGTAGACGTCGACGCGCGAGCCGAAGCGGATCAGGCCGAAGCGGTCCCCGACCCCGATGGTCTCGCCCTCGCGCACGAAGGACACGATGCGCCGCGCCACGAGGCCCGCGATCTGCACCACGCCGACGCGGCCGAGGCCGGTGTCGAGCAGCATGGAGGAGCGCTCGTTGTCCTCGCTGGCCTTGTCGAGGTCGGCGTTGACGAAGAGCCCGGGCTTGTACGCCACCTTGAGGATGCGGCCCGACATCGGCGCCCGGTTCACGTGGCAGTCGAAGACGCTCATGAAGACGGACACGCGCTGCATCGGCCGGTCGCCGAGGCCGAGCTCCGGCGGGGGCACGAAGAAGCCCACCGACGACACGGTGCCGTCGGCCGGCGACACGACGAGGCCCTCCCGCATGGGGGTGACGCGCTTCGGATCGCGGAAGAAGTAGACACACCAGGCCGTGACGATGAAGCCGAGCCAGCCGAGCGGGCTCCACAGCCAGTCGAGCACCAACGCTGCCACGAGGAAGCCGGCGATAAAGACGTAGCCCTCGGGGTGGATCGGGACGGCCTGCCGGCGCAGGCTGGCGATCACCGACATGGGGCCGATCCCGGCAGGGTTTCCGCGGCCACGGCCGCCTCGCCGACGGCCGTCAGACCACCTCGCCGAGCCCGCGCCGGCGAGGCGGTCCGATCCGTGGGAGCCCCGAAAGCGAGCGACACCGTCATCACCACCATGGCCATCCCATCCCGACGCGGCTCACGCGTCGACCCTGTCGCGCGCCAGCGGTTCGCCCGCGAGGTTCCGCAGCGCGTCCTCGGCCGCCTCGGCCTCGCGCTGCCGGCTCCACATGGCGCTGTAGATCCCGCCGCGCTCCAGCAGGCCCTCATGCGTCCCGCGCTCGGCGATGACGCCCTTGTCGAGCACGAGGATCTCGTCGGCATCGACGACCGTCGACAGGCGATGCGCGATCACCACCGTGGTGCGGCCGCGCGACACCCGGTCAAGGGCGTCTTGTATCTCGCGTTCGGTGAAGGTGTCGAGGGCCGAGGTCGCCTCGTCCAGCACCAGGATCGGGGGCGCCTTGAGGATGGTGCGGGCGATGGCCACGCGCTGCTTCTCGCCGCCCGACAGCTTGAGGCCCCGCTCGCCGACCTGCGCGCCGTAGCCCTCCGGCACAGCCGCCACGAAGCCGTCGATCTGGGCCATGCGGGCCGCCTCGCCGATCTCGGCCGGGCTGGCTTCCCAGCGGCCGTAGCGGATGTTGTAGCCCAGCGTGTCGTTGAACAGCACCGTGTCCTGCGGCACCATGCCGATCGCGTCGCGCAGCGACGCCTGGGTGACGGTGCCGATGTCCTGGCCGTCGATGGTGATGCGCCCGCGGTGCGGCTCGTAGAAACGGAACATCAGGCGCGACAGGGTCGACTTGCCGGCGCCCGACGGCCCCACCACGGCCACGGTCCTGCCGGGCGGCACGTCGAAGCTGACCCCCTTCAGGATCTCGCGGTTCTCGTCGTAGCGGAAGAACACGTCCTCGAAGCGCAGGTGTCCCTCCGTGACGATCAGCGGCTGGGCGCCCGGCCGGTCCTGCACCTCGGGCGGCTGGCCCAGGATGGCCGACATCATGTCGATGTCGATGATGGCCTGCTTCACCTCGCGGTAGACGAGACCCATGAAGTTCAGCGGCTGGTAGAGCTGGATCATCATGGCGTTGATGAGCACGAAGTCGCCCACCGTGTTGCGGCCCGCCCGGATGCCCGCGATGCTCATGGCCATGACGACCGCGAGCCCGGCCGAGAAGATCACCGCCTGCCCGGCGTTGAGCACCGCCAGCGACACGTAGGTCCGCACGCTCATGCGCTCGTAGCGCTCCATGGAGCGGTCGTAGCGGCTCGCCTCGCGCGCTTCCGCGCCGAAATACTTGACAGTCTCGAAGTTGAGCAGGCTGTCGATGGCCTTGGTGTTGGCGTCCTGGTCGCTCTCGTTCATCACCTGCCGGATGGTGATCCGCCAGTTCGTCGCGACCGCGGTGAAGAGCGTGTAGGCCGCGATCATGGCGGCCACGGCCGCGGCGTAGCGCCAGTCGAACTGGAACAGGAACACGCCCATCACCAGCACGAACTCGACGATCGTGGGCACGCCCGTCAGCATGGTCATGCGGACGATGGTCTCGATGGCGTTGCGGCCCCGCTCCAGCACGCGGGTCAGCCCGCCGGTCTTGCGCTCCAGGTGGAAGCGCAGCGACAGCTCGTGCAGGTGCACGAAGACGTCGTTGGCCATGCGGCGGACGGCGTGCATCGCGACCGAGGCGAAGAGCGCGTCGCGCACCTGCGTCAGCACGGCCATCAGCATGCGCAGGAGGCCGTAGAGCAGCGTCAGCGCGGCGGGACCGGCGAGAACGGACGGCAGGTGGCCGACGCCCCAGTCCTGGCGCCCGACCAGCGCATCCGTGGCCCACTTGAACGAATAGGGGATCGCGACCGTGACGAGCTTCGCCGCGACCATCAGCACCAGGGCTATGTAGATGCGGCCCCGGAGGTCCGCGCGGTCGTCGGGCCAAATGTAGGGCCACAGGTGCCGGAGCGTGGCCGCGAGGGACGTCTGGGCGTGGGGCCGCGCCACGGCGTCGGCTTCGGCCCGCGCGGCGGGCGGGTGCCCGGCGGCGGCATGTCCCGCGGGGGCGGGCTTGGGATCGGGCATGGAGGGAGGGTCGGGCCTTTTCGGCGATCGGGGAGCGTGCTGCCACACGATATAGGGCGCCGGGGGGCCGAGCGCAGCAGGCTCGGGCGTCAAGCAGGATGTCGTGGGTTCGCCCACGACATCCTGCCGCTTCCCTTGAGGGGGATGAGCAGCCCGCCGTGGCGCGGGTTGACCGGCTCGCGCGGCCCCGTGCTAGATGTCGGAGCATGACGACACTCAATGCCATCTGCGTCTACTGCGGCTCCAGCGACGGCACGGATCCCGCCATGATCCGCGCGGCCGAAGCGCTCGGGCGCGCCATGGGCGAGGCCGGCATCGGCCTCGTCTACGGCGGCGGTAACAACGGGTTGATGGGCGCCGTGGCGCGGTCCGTGCTCGACGCGGGCGGGACCGTGACGGGCATCATCCCGGACTTCCTGCGCAGCAAGGAGCGCATGCTCGACGGGGCCGGACCGGACGGCCGCCTGGAGATGGTCGTCGTCGAGGACATGCACACGCGCAAGCGCCTGATGTTCGAGCGCGCCGACGCCTTCGTGGCCCTGCCGGGCGGCGTCGGCACGCTGGAGGAACTCGTCGAACAGATGACGTGGGTGCAGCTCGACCGGCACTCGAAGCCCGTGGTGATCGCCAACATCGGCGGCTTCTGGGCGCCGCTGCTGTCGCTGATCGACCACATGCGCGAGCAGGGCTTCATCCGCGCCGCGGCGGACGTGCGCTACCGCGTCACCGGCACGGTCGAGGAGATCATCCCGGCCATCCGGGCCATGATGGCGCTGGCCGAGCGGACCGGCACGGTGAAGACCGCGCTCGACATGCCGGTGTGAGCCGCACCATCCTCGAACGGGACGGACTCTAAAGGAAGGTCCGCCCGGCGCGGTCCTCGACCTCGACGATCCACAGGTCCGGGTCGAACCCCACCTCGCGGGCGAGCCGGGCTTCGGCGGCGGCCGGATCGATAAGGTCCTCGCGATGCACCGGCGCGAAGCCGCGCTCGCCGCCCTCGGCGGCCTCGCTCTGCGGCGCGGGCCCGAGCAGCACGGCGGTGCCGTCGAGCCGGTCGAGTTTGATCATCACGGCGCCGGCCTCGGCCGCGCCACGCCGCCGCAGCACGGCCACGGCGCCCTCGACCTCGCAGCGGCGGATGTAGGCCGCGACCCAGAAATCGGTGCGGAGGCGCGCCGGGCTCAAGGCTCGCCGACCCTCACCGGACGTCCGCGGCCCTGCGGGGCGCGGCCCGGGGGTCGGCGGGAGCCTCCCCCTTGGCACCGTGCTCGGGCCGGGGCTTGAGGTCGGCTTTCACGGCGGGCTTGGGATGGGCCGCGTCGGCCGTGGCGGGCTTCGGGGCGGTGTGGCCCGGGCGGGGGTGGGCCGCGGCGCTCGGCGCGGCAGCCTTGATGAGGCTGCCGATGCCGTCCTCGCGGCGCTTCGC
>CAXTFP010000166.1:0-6925 GCA_964243135.1 uncultured Lichenihabitans sp. | reverse complement strand
CAGGGCATCGTGCAGGGCACCTACGAGACCTTCGTGGAGGCCGGCCGCCAGCACTACGGCGGCAGCCTGGAGGGCCGGTGGATCCTGAGCGGGGGCCTCGGCGGCATGGGCGGCGCGCAGCCGCTCGCCGCGGTGATGGCCGGCGCCTGCTGCCTCGCGGTCGAGTGCAACCCGGACTCGATCGAGTTCCGCCTGCGCACGCGCTACCTCGACGCCAAGGCCGGCAGCCTGGACGAGGCCATGGCCATGATCGAGCGCTGGACGGCGGCGGGCGAGGCCAGATCCGTCGGCCTCCTCGGCAACGCCGCCGAGGTCCTGCCCGAGATGGTGAGGCGCGGCATCCGGCCCGACATCGTCACCGACCAGACTTCGGCGCACGACCCCATCAACGGCTACCTCCCGGTCGGCTGGACGGTGGCCGAATGGAGGGCGAAGCGCGACAGCGATCCCAAGGCCGTGGAGCGCGCCGCCCGCGCGTCCATGCGGACTCACGTCGAGGCCATGCTGGCCTTTCACGGGGCCGGCGTGCCGACCCTCGACTACGGCAACAACATCCGCCAGGTGGCCAAGGACGAGGGGCTGGAGGACGCCTTCGCGTTCCCGGGCTTCGTGCCGGCCTACATTCGCCCGCTGTTCTGCCGGGGCGTGGGCCCGTTCCGCTGGGCGGCGCTGTCGGGCGACCCGGAGGACATCTACCGCACCGATGCCAAGGTGAAGGAACTCCTGCCGGACGACGCGCATCTCCACCGCTGGCTCGACATCGCGCGGGAGCGCATCGCCTTCCAGGGTCTTCCGGCGCGCATCTGCTGGGTGGGCCTGGGCGACCGGCACCGGCTCGGCCTCGCCTTCAACGCGATGGTGCGGAACGGCGAATTGAAGGCCCCGGTGGTGATCGGGCGCGATCACCTCGACTCGGGCTCCGTCGCCTCGCCGAACCGCGAAACCGAGGCCATGAGGGACGGCTCGGACGCCGTGTCGGACTGGCCGCTGCTCAACGCCCTGCTCAACTGCGCGTCCGGCGCCACCTGGGTGTCGCTGCACCACGGGGGCGGCGTCGGCATGGGCTTCTCGCAGCACGCCGGCATGGTGATCGTGGCGGACGGCACGCCGGAGGCCGACCGGCGCATCGGCCGCGTGCTGTGGAACGACCCGGCGACCGGCGTCATGCGCCACGCGGACGCCGGCTACGGCGCCGCGCTGGATTGCGCCAGGGAACAGGGCCTGCGGCTGCCGGCCATCCTCGGCGATTGAGCGGGACGGGCGACAGCGCGGGCCTGTCGTCCCTCGTGTGGGCCTAATTCCAGTCGTCAGGAGAGACGGATGCCGAGGTCGGACAAGCTGAAGATCGGCACCTTCGTCTACACGTTCGGCTTCCATCCGGCCGCGTGGCTGCATCCGGGCAGCGACGTGCGCGGCGCGAACGACCTCCGCCACCTGATCGCATGCGCGAAGATCTCCGAAGCGGCGAAGCTCGACTTCATGTTCTTCGCCGACAGTCCCGCGAGCGCGGTCGGCGATGCGGAGGCCCTCGCCCGCAACCCGACCAAGATGAACCGCTTCGAGCCGATCACGGCCATCACGGCGCTGTCCCAGCACACGGACCGGATCGGCTTCGTGGCCACCGCCTCGACCAGCTACTACGAGCCCTACAACATCGCCCGGCTCTTCGCCTCGGCCGACCACATCGCCCGCGGCCGGATCTGCTGGAACGTCGTGACCTCGGACCACGACGAGACGGGCTACAACTTCAGCCGCGAAGGCCTGCCGCCCCATGCCGAGCGTTACGAGCGGGGCGAGGAGTTCATCGACACCGTCTTCGGCCTCTGGGACAGTTTCGAGGACGACGCGCTGCTGCTGGACCGCGAGACCGGCCTCTACCACGACAAGGACAAGCTCCACGTCCTCGACCACAGGGGCAAGCACTTCCAGGTGCGCGGCCCCCTGAACATCGCGCGCACGCCGCAGGGGCGGCCGGTGATCGCGCAGGCCGGCGGCTCCGAGCAGGGCATGGAACTCGCCGCCCGCACCGCGGAGATGGTGTTCTCGCTCGCCTCGAACATCGAGCGGAACCGGGCCTTCTACGCCGGCGTGAAGGGGCGGATGGGGCGGTACGGACGCGACGCGGACGACCTCAAGATCATGCCGGGCATCGTCGTCAACGTCGGCGAGACGCGCGAGGAGGCCGAAGCCAAGGCCGAAGCGCTCGTCGCGCTGATGCACCCGGACGTCGGGCTCCTGATGCTGCAGGAGTTCCTGGAGACGGACCTCCACGGCGCGGAGCTCGACGCGCCGTTCCCCATGGACCGGATGCCCGAGAAGGCCAAGGGGTCCAAGGCGATGTTCGAGGAGCTCAGGGACTTCGTCACGCGGGGGCACACGATGCGCGAGCTCATCACCCACTACGCGCGCCGGCACACGGGCAACGGCCTGACCGGCACCCCCGCCGAGGTCGCGGATTTCATGCAGGAATGGTTCGAGACCCGCGCGGCGGACGGCTTCATCCTGATGTGCCCGACCCTGCCGTCGAGCCTGGAGGACTTCACCCGCCTCGTGGTGCCCGAGCTGCGCCGCCGCGGCCTGTTCCGCGAGGACTACGAGGGCGCGACGCTGCGGGCCAACCTCGGCCTCTCCACCCCGCCCAACCGCCACGCGCTGGCCCGCGGGAAGGCACGGGCCTGAGGAGGCGGGGGCCGGCTCGGAGGCCGCTCACCCCGAGGATCGCGGGCACATAAGCGCGCTCGCCGACATGGTTCAGTGGGATAGCCGCAATGTAAGCGGTTTTGTACGCAGATGGCGCACCCGAGAGGATTCGAACCTCTGGCCTCTGCCTTCGGAGGGCAGCGCTCTATCCAGCTGAGCTACGGGTGCGGACGCCAAATCATTATCCGATCGCACACTGGCCCGCAAGGACCGCATCGCAGGCCGTCAGGGCGATCGGGTGAATATCGCTCGGCCGCGGTCGCACCCGGTCCGCCTCCTCCAGCGCCTTGGGGGCGGTGGAGGAGGCCCGACCGGACGGCGCACGACGAAGGAAGCCTTCACCCGATCACCCTGCGCAGGCCGTCGACCGGCGAGATGCCGCTTCTGCCGAGGCACATCTCCCCTTTCCCGCCCGAACTCCGCGAGCGACTCGTCCGGTCGAGCCGTCGGCACGGTCTCGACCCCGTGGCGCCGTCCAACGGCCGGGCATCCCGTCGCGGGCGCGCGGGCGCAGCTTTGCAGGGGACGGGTCCGCCGCTAGTCTCGCGTCGCGGCGCCCGTCGGGTGGCACGACGGGGTGGAGCGCCATGGCGGCACTGTGGGTCTGGCTCGGCGGCACGGCGTCCTACCTGATCCTGGCCGGGCAGGTCAGCCTCGATGAAGTGGCGGCCGGCGTCGTGCTGGGCGGGCTCGGCGCCGCCTGGCAGCGCGCCGTGCTGCGGGACACCGCGCGGCGCTTCCGCTTCGAGCGTCCGGCGCTGGGCGCGGTCGGCGGCGCGCTCCTTCGGTTTCCCGGCGCAACCATCAGGGTCGGCACGCGGCTGGCCGAGGCCCTCCGGCGCGACGTCGCCGGCCGGCGCGAGGAGCGGCCGTTCCACCGCGGCCGGGTCGCCGACCCCCGCGACGCCGGGCGCCGGGCCGTGGTGGTTCTGGGGACCTCGCTCGCGCCGGACAGCTACGCGTTGCGCCTGCCGCTCGACGAGGAGGTGATCGCCTTCCACGTCCTCACGGGCGAGGCGCCCGGCGGCGACCCGCGGTGGCCCGGATGACGGCGGCCGCCCTGCCGTCCGGCGGTTCGCTCTTCTGGGCGGTGGCGCTCGTGGCCCTGGTGCCGCCCTTCGCGGCGGCGCTGGCGCTCGCGTGGCGTGGGCCGACCGGGAGCCGCTTCGTGGCCGTGCAACTCGCGGGCGCAGTCGGCCTCCTGGCCCTCACGGCCGCGACCTTCGCCTTCGATCAGGCGTCGTCGATCGATCTCGCCGTCAGCTTCGGCATCGTCAGCATCACGGCCTCGCTGCTCTACGCGATCTTCGTCGAGCGCTGGATATGAGGGACCTCCTCGTCGACCTCTGCCTCGCGCTGGCCGTGCTGTCGGCCTGGCTCGGCGGCTTCGGCGCGCTGCGGCTGCGCTCCCCGCTCGATCGGCTGCACGCCGTAGCCTTCGTCAACGCGGGCGGCGGGGTGACGCTGAGCCTCGCGGCCTTCATCGCCGACGGCGTGTCGACGCGCTCCGTGAAGCTCGCCTGCCTCGTCGCCGCCGTGCTCGTGGCCGGCTCGGCGATCAGCCACGCGGCCGGCCGGGCCATCGCCCTGCGCGATGGCCCGCAGGCGTGACGGTCCCGCGATGATGGCGCTCCTCTTCGCGGCCCTGCTGCTGCTCGCCAGCGCCTCCGGCCTCGCCGTGGTGCTGAGCCGCGACCCGCACCGGCAGGTGTTCGCCCTGGCCGGCAACGGCCTCGTGCTGACGCTGCTGTTCCTGGCGCTGCAGGCGCCCGACGTGGCGCTGTCGGAGCTCGCCGTCGGCACGGCCGCGACGCCGCTCCTTTTCCTCGCCACCCTGGCGGCGGTCCGCATCAGCGGCCGACGGAAAGCCGGATGAGCCCGCGCCTGCGTGCCGCCCTGCTGGCTCTCGCGGGCCTCGCGGTCCTGCCGGGGGTGTGGCGGGTCGCCGGGGCGCTGCCGCCCTTCGGCACCCCTACTTCGCCCTACGGGCAGGCCGTGAACGCGCTGCTGCCGGACCTGCGCCACGTGTCCAACATGGTCAGCGCGGTCAACTTCGACGTGCGCGGCTTCGACACGGTGGGCGAGGAGTTCATGCTGCTCGCGGCCGTGGCCGGCACCGTTCTGCTGCTGCGCGGCGGGCGGGGCGAGGATCGGGCGGACGCCGGCGGGCACCTCCCCGGCCGGGCGCTGGCCGCGCGCGCCGACGCCGTCGTGCTGGTCTGCCGGTTCTTCGGCCCCCTCACGCTGATCTTCGGCCTCTACGTGGCGCTGCACGCCACCACGTCGCCGGGCGGCGGCTTCCAGGGCGGCGTCATCGTGGCATCGGGTCTGCTGCTCGTCTATCTCGGCGAGGGCTACGCGGCGTGGCGGGCGCTGGTTCGGGTGTCCATGCTCGACGCCATCGAGGGCGGGGGTGCGCTGCTCTTCGTGCTGGTGGGCCTCCTGCCGGTGACGATGGGCGCGGCCTTCCTGACGAACGTGCTGCCGCTCGGCACGATGAAAGACATGCTGTCGGGCGGCCTCATGGTGGTCGAGAACGCCGGCGTCACCCTGGCAGTCGGCGGCGGCTTCGCCACCGTGCTGGTCGAGTTCATGGAGGAGACGCGGGCCACGGCCTCCGAGATCGAGGACGAGGCGTGAGCCTGCTGCCCTGGCTGGTGGCCGCCTGGCTCTTCGGCGTCGGCCTCTACGGCATCGTCACGAGCCGCAACTACATCCACCTCATCGGCTGCCTGTCGGTGTGCCAGTCCGGCACCTACGTGCTGCTGCTCTCGATCGGCTATCGGTGGGGCGGTGGCCCGCCGATCTTCTACGACCACCCGCCCGGCACGCCGGCCGTCGATCCCGTCATGCAGGCCCTTGTGCTCACCGACATCGTGGTGGGCGCGACCGTGACGGCGCTGCTGCTCGCCCTGGCGCTCCAGGTGCACAAGCGCGAGGGCACGCTCGACCCGATGGAGATCACGCCCCTGAAGGACCAGGGCCGGTGACGCCCCTCGACCTCGTGCCCTTCCCGGTCGTGGTGCCGCTGGCGACGGCCGCCGTCATCCTGGCGCTCGGCGAGCGCCTGCCGCGGCGGGTGCCGGAGTCGCTCTCGGTCGCGGCCGCGCTGGCCGTGGCGGCGCTGTCCCTCACCCTGGCCCGCGGGGCGATGGGCGGCACCCCCGTCTACTGGTTCGGCGGCTGGACGCCGCGCCCCGGGGTGACGCTCGGCATCGCCTTCGCGGCCGACCCGGCGAGCGCGGGCTTCGCGGGCTTCATCGCGCTCCTGTTCGCCGCCACGCTGGTCTTCGCCTGGGGCTTCTTCGACGAGGTGCACAGCACCTTCGGCGTGCTGATGCTGCTGTTCCTGGCCGCCATGCAGGGTTTCTGCCTGACGCACGACCTGTTCAACCTGTTCGTCTGGTTCGAGGTGATGAGCGTCTCGGCCTTCGCGCTCACGGGCTTCTCGCTCCAGCGCGCCTCGCTGGCCGGCGCGCTCAACTTCACGGTCTCGAACAGCCTCGCGGCCACCCTCATGCTGGCCGGCATCGGCCTCCTCTACGCCCGCACCGGCGCGCTCGACATGGGGGCCGTGGGCGCGGCGGTGGCGCGGGCAGGCCGCGATCCCGTGATCCTCGGCGGCTTCTGCCTCATGGGCTGCGCGCTGCTCATCAAGGCCGCGATCCTGCCGTTCCAGTTCTGGCTGTCGGACGCCCACGCGGTGGCACCGAGCCCCGTGTCGGTGATCTTCTCGGGCGCCATGGTGCCGCTCGGCCTGTTCGGCTTCGCCAAGCTCGACCTCCAGGTTTTCGCCGGCTCGGCCGACGCGCAGTCGCTGGTCCACGGGCTGCTGATGGGGCTCGGCTGCGCCACGGCCGCGGCCGGCGGGCTGCTGGCCTGGTCGCAGCGGCACCTGAAGCGGCTCCTGGCCTTCTCGACCATCGCGCATGTCGGCATCATGGTGATGGGGGCGGCCTCGCCCGCGCCGGACGGGCTCGCGGGGCTGCTCGCCTATCTGGTGGGCCACGGGCTGGTGAAGGGCACGCTGTTCATGCTGGTGGGCGTGCTGATGGCGCTCGAAGGTTCGGTCGACGAACTCGACCTGCGCGGCCTCGGCCGCGACGTGTGGCCGGCCGGCGTCGCCACGGCACTCGCGGCGCTGCTGCTCGGCGGCGCGCCGCTGGGCGTGCTGCACGGGGGTGCCGACCTCATCGCCGGGGCCGCGCCCGACACGGCCGGGGGC
>CAXTFP010000165.1:0-6945 GCA_964243135.1 uncultured Lichenihabitans sp. | reverse complement strand
CTCGACGCCAAGGTGCGAGTGGCGCTGCGCGACCAGCTGAAGGCGCTTCAGCGCACGCTCGGCATCACCACGATCTTCGTCACGCACGACCAGGAAGAGGCCCTGTCGATGTCGGACCGGATCGTGGTGATGAGCGAGGGCCGCATCGAGCAGCTTGGCACCCCCTTTGAGATCTACAACCGGCCGAAGACGCGCTTCGTCGCGTCCTTCGTGGGCACGCTGAATATCCTGAAAGTGCAGGTGGTGGACGCCGTGCGCGGGGCCATCCGCATCGACGGCCAGGAGGCGCGCGTGGGCCGACAGATCCAGGCCGCCGACGGCGTGGACTACGCGGTCGCGCTGCGGCCCGAGGCGGTGTCGCTCCAGGATCCCGGAAACGGCTGCAACCGGGTGCGCGGCACGATCGAGGACGTGGCCTTCCTGGGCGCCGTGGTGCGGATCAGGGTCGGGGTCGGCGGCAGCCGCATCATGCTGGACCGCTTCAACAGCCCCGGCCTGCCCCCGCCCGTGCCGGGCGAGGCCGTGACGCTGCACTTCTCGCCCGACGACCTCGTGCCGCTCGAAGCGGCCTGAAGCGCTTGCCAGGGGCGATGCGGCGCGGCAGAGTCGCGGTCCGTCCCGACGAGCCCGAGGCCCCATGCCAGCCCTGACCCTCGATCACGCCCGCACCATCCTCGACACCGCACTGGCGACGGGCCGCGACAAGGGCTTGGAGCCGCTTGCCGTCGCCGTGCTCGACGCCCGCGGGGCGCTGAAGGCCTTTGCGGCGCAGGACGGCACCAGCCTCCGGCGGGGCGAGATCGCCCGGGGCAAAGCGGACGGCGTCCTGGCACTCGGCGTCGGCTCGCGGGCTTTGGCCAAGATGGCGGCGGAGCGGCCTGCCTTCGTGGCGGCCGCCACCCACGCGGTCGGCGGCTCGCTCGTCCCGGTGCCGGGCGGCGTGCTGGTGATGAGCGGCGGCGAGGTGGTCGGCGCCGTCGGCGTGTCGGGCGACCTCAGCGACAACGACGAGATCTGCGCCGTGGCGGGGATCGAGGCCGCGGGGCTGGTGGCCGACACGGGGGCGTGAAGAGCAGAGGATCGTTCCCACCACTCGCCGCGGAAGGCGACGCTCCAAGGAGCGGCCCTCGCAGCGGCGCCGTTTTGAGGAAGCGGCACCGGTTCGAGGTTTCCTCATCCGACCCGGCTACGCCGGGCCACCTTCTCCCGCTCCGTGGGAGAAGGGATTGGCTGCATCACGCCGCACCGTGATCCTTG
Organism: uncultured Lichenihabitans sp.; assembly: GCA_964243135.1. Lineage (GTDB taxonomy): Bacteria > Pseudomonadota > Alphaproteobacteria > Rhizobiales > Beijerinckiaceae > Lichenihabitans. The sequence continues at coordinate 5,688 of CAXTFP010000165.1, read as the reverse complement.
AACCAGCTCTGTGCCTTGCCCCAAGCGTCGTGGGCGGCCTCGGGACGGTAGCTCGGGCGGTAGTCGGCGAAGAAGCCGTGCGGCGCATCCGGGTAGACGACGATGCGGCTCGCCGTGCCCTTCAGCTCGCCCTGCATGGTGGCGATGAGGTCGGGCGGGATGTTGTCGTCGTGGCCGCCGTAGAGGCCCAGCACCGGCACTTTCACGTCCGCGCCGAAGTCGAGCGGGTTCTGCGGTTTGAGGGGAGAGGGGGGCGACGCCGGGCCGCCCAGGATGCCGTAGAAGGCCACCGCGGCCTTGAGGCTCGCGTCGTGGTGCGCGTAGAGCCAAATCATGCGGCCGCCCCAGCAGAAGCCTGTGGCGCCGCGCCGGGCGACGTCGGCGTGGCCGGTCGAGGCCGCATAGGCGACCGTCGCGTCGAGGTCCGCCATCGCCTGCGCGTCCGGCACCTTGGGGACGATGTCCGTGATGATGGTCTTCACGTCGGCGTGCAGCGGGTCGCCCTGACGGGCGAAGAGCTCGGGCGCGATGGCGAAGTAGCCGAGCTTGGCGTAGCGGCGGCAGATGTCCTTGATGTACTCGTGGACGCCGAAGATCTCCTCGATCACCACCATGGTGGGGAAGGGCCCGGCACCCTCCGGCATGGCGCGGTAGGCCGGCATCGCGCCGTCGGGCGTCGGCACCTTGACCTCGCCGGCCACGAGGCCGTCGGTCGGGGTCGTGATCGCCTGCGCCATGACGGGGTCGGCCGCCAGCGCGAAGCCGATGCCGAGCGACGCGACGAGGAAGGTGCGGCGGCCGGGAGCGTGCCCCGGCTCCTCGGGCGGCAACTGGCCGGGATGCTGGGGCTGGTCGTTGCGGAACATCATCGGATCTCGTCCTCTGCGAAGCTGACAGTGGTCTACGCCGATCAGCCGTCGCAAGCGAGCGATCGTCAGCCCCGCGCCGCGGCCCGCCACGCCCAGGGCCGGCGCGGGTCGGCGGGCTGTTCCGTCCCACCGTGGCCGGGCTGGTAGAAATCCGTCATGAAGGGCGACTTGCCGGCCTCCAGCGCCCGCAGCGTCGGCTCGTTCTCGATCAGGAAAGCGTCGAAGCCGCAGCGCCGCATCAGCTGCAACTGGTCCCACAGCACGTCGCCGACGGCGCGGATCTCGCCCGCGAAGCCGTGCTGGCCGCGCAGGATGGAGGCTTTGGAAAAGGCGCGGCCGTCGCCGAACTTCGGAAAAGACAGCGCCACCAGCGACAGGCGCCCGAGGTCGGGCAGGAGTGCATCCACCATCTCGCCCGCGTCGAGCTTCACGCCGACCGGCGCGTTCAGCCCCTCGCGGCGCTCGCCCAGCGCCAGCCAGGCACCCAGAGACAGGATGGCCGGGCCGTCGCCGGGCACCTCGCCCTCAGGGAGGCTGTGCCACGGGTCGTCGACGAAGGCGCCGTCCTTGTAGAGGCGCATCAGATGTCCTGTCCGGCGCTGAGGATGCCGAGGTGGATGCCGCATTCCGTCTTGCCCTTGCCGCGCCAGCGGCCGGCGCGCGCGTCCTCGCCGGGCTTCACGGGCGAGGTGCAGGGGATGCAGCCGATCGAGGGGTAACCCTTGGCCACCATGCGGTGCCGGGGCAGCCCTTGCCGGTCGAGGTAACGCAGGAGCTCGCCCGCGTCCCAGCCGGCGAGCGGGTTGATCTTCACGCGCTCGCCCTCCGCCTCGAACAGCGGCAGCGAGGCGCGCGTGCCGCTCTGGAAGCGCTTGCGGCCGGTGATCCAGGCGTCGTAGCCCGCGACCGCGCCGGCCAGCGGCTTCACCTTGCGGATGTCGCAGCAGCGATCGGGATCGATCGACCACAGGAATCCCTCGGGGTCGAGCGACGCCAAGTCCTCGGCCGAGGGCTCCATGGCGCGCACGTCCGTCAGCCCGAGCAGGGCCACGAGTTCGTCCCGGTAGGTCAGCGTCTCCGGGAACAGGAAGCCGGTGTCGACGAAGATCACCGGCGTCGCCCGGTCGACCTGCGCCACCATGTGCAGCAGCACGGCCGAGTCGGCGCCGAAGCTCGACACCAAGGCGATGCGGCCCGGGAACAGGTCGCGGATCGACAGGCGCAGCAGGGCGCCCGCGTCCATGGCGGCGAAGCGCTGGCCGAGCCGCGACGCCGCGACCTGGTCGCCGAACAGCGTGACATCGTGAGCGCTCATCGCGTCAGATCCCCTCGCCCACGCTGCGCTCGTAGAGCGCCTTCTTGAACGGCGCCATGCCGACGCGGCGGTAGGCGGCGAGGAAGTCCTCGTCGGCGCCGTTGCGCAGGCCGAGATAGGTGTCCACCACCGTCTCGACGGCGTCGACGACGTCGTCGGTCGAGAAGCCGGGGCCGGTGAGGTCGCCGAGCGAGGCCGTCTCGTCGCCCGAGCCGCCGAGCGTGATCTGTTAGGTTTCCTCGCCCTTCCGGTCGAGGCCGAGGATGCCGATGTGCCCGACGTGGTGGTGGCCGCAGGCGTTGATGCAGCCCGAGATCTTGATCTTCAGCGGCCCGACCTCCCGGGCGCGCTCGCCCTCGCCGAAGCGCTCCGAGATGCGCTGCGCCACGGGGATCGAGCGCGCCGTCGCCAGCGCGCAATAGTCGAGCCCCGGGCAGGCGATGATGTCCGTCACGAGGCCGGCGTTCGGCGTCGCGAGGCCGGAAGCGTCGAGCGCGTCGTAGAGGGCCGGCAGGTCGTCGAGCCCCACGTCGGTCAGCACGAGGTTCTGCTCGTGCGAGACGCGCAGTTCGCCGAAGGAGTGGCGGTCGGCGAGGTCGGCGATGAGGTCCATCTGGTCGGCCGAGGCATCGCCCGGGATGCCGCCGATGGGCTTCAACGAGATGGTCACGATGCCGTGGCCCGGCGCGTGGTGGGGCTCGACGTTGGTGTCGACGAAGGCCGCGAAGCGGGTGTCGACCCCGCGCCGCGCCTCCACGGCCTCCGAGCGCGCCGGCCTCGACGGCAGCGCGGGGGCCGCGAAATAGGCCCGGATGCGCGACACGTCGTCGGCCGGCAGCGTCAGGCCCTTCGGGCCCTTGGCGAACTCGGTCTCCACGGCCTCGCGCATGGGCTCGGCGCCTTTCTCGTGGACGAGGATCTTGATGCGGGCCTTGTATTTGTTGTCGCGCCGGCCTTCCAGGTTGTAGACGCGCACGATCGCGTCCACGTAGGCGAGCAGGTCCGCCTCGGGCAGGAAGCCGCGGATCAGGTGGCCGATCATCGGGGTGCGGCCGAGGCCGCCCCCGACATACACCTTGAAGCCGAGGGCGCCGGCCCCGTCCCGCACCACCTGAAGCCCGATGTCGTGCGCCTGGATGACGGCCCGGTCGCGCTCGGCGCCGGTGACGGCGATCTTGAACTTGCGCGGCAGGAACGAATATTCCGGATGCAGCGACGACCACTGCCGCAGGATCTCGGCGTAGGGGCGAGGGTCCGCGACCTCGTCGGCCGCGGCGCCGGCGAAATGGTCGGCCGTGACGTTGCGGATGCAGTTGCCCGAGGTCTGGATAGCGTGCATCTCGACGGTGGCGAGTTCGGCCAGGATGTCCGGGCAATCCTTCAGCGCCGGCCAATTGTACTGGATGTTCTGCCGCGTGGTGAAGTGACCGTAGCCGCGGTCATAGCGACGGGCGATGTGGGCCAGCTTGCGCATCTGATCCGACCGCAGCGACCCGTAGGGGATGGCCACGCGCAGCATGTAGGCGTGGAGCTGCAGATACACGCCGTTCATCAGCCTGTGCAGCTTGAACTGGTCCTCGGTCAGCTCGCCCGACAGGCGCCGGGCCGTCTGGTCGCGGAACTGCGCGACGCGCTCGGCCACGAATCGCGCGTCGAATTCGTCATACCGATACATGGTCGTCCTCCTGCACCGTGGGCCGGGTCGAGCCCGGCTTGGTGAACGCGGGGATGATGGTGGGGCCGCGGGCGCGGATAGCTTCGCGGAGCTTGACCGGCACGATGTCGCCGGCCCCGACCGTCACGTCGACGGCGTAGACGTCCACCACGAGGCTGGCGGCTTCGGCGGCCTTGCCGGCGTCGAGGCCGGCCGCCGCGGCGGCCTTGTCGGCGAAGACCGCGGCGGCGTCGAGCCGCTCCGTCCAACCCCCTTCGCCGTCGAGGAACACCACCGTGCCATCGGTGAGGCGGCTGGCGGTGACGATCTGGGCCATGGGCAGGGCTCGCGCGACTGGATCCGAGCGGTCGATGTCGCACGTCGGTCCCGTGGCCGGCAACGGCGCGCCCCGCTCGGGCTGACCGGCATATAGGATTGCCCACGGAAAACACGAGGAATAAAATTTATCACAGCGCCTTTTTGTGATTAGCCCGCGAAGGCTCGCCGCGACGCGAAACGGCGCCGGACTGCGGCGCCGTTCCGCGTCGATCCGTGGGGCCGGAGGGCCTCAGTGTGCGTGAGCCCCGACCGAACCGATGCCGGTCTCCGATCGGACGAACTGGGCGTCGAAGGCCGCGCGTTCGCGTTGCGCCCGCCGGCTGTTGTCGAGCTTGGACACGACGTAGATCGTGACGAAGGCCAGCGGCATCGAGAACAGGGCCGGGTTGTCGTAGGGGAACAGGGCGTCGTGGTTGCCGAAGGTCGTGACCCACACGGCCTTGCTCAGCACCACCATCGCGACGGCGCTGATCAGCCCGAGCAGCCCGCCCGCCAGCGCGCCGTTGGTCGTCGTGCCCCGCCACATGATGGACATCAGCAGGACGGGGAAGTTGCAGCTCGCCGCCACCGCGAAGGCGAGGCCGACCATGAAGGCCACGTTCTGCTTCTCGAACACGTAGCCGAGCAGGATGGCCACGATGCCGACGGCGACGGCCGCGAGCTTGGAGATCATCACCTCCTTCTGCTCTGTCGAGCGGCCGCGGGCGATGACCGAGGCGTAGAGGTCGTGGCTGACGGCGCTGGCGGCCGCCAGCGTCAGCCCGGCCACCACCGCCAGGATGGTCGCGAAGGCGACGGCCGCGATGAAGCCGTAGAAGAACGAGCCGCCGACCGCCTTCGACAGCGCCAGGGCCGGCATGTTGGCGCCGCCCACGAGCCCGGTGAGCTTGTTGTAGCTGCCGTCCGCCGCCACCGTGTAGAAGCTCGGATCGTTCATCAGGAAGGTGACGGCACCGAAGCCGATGATGAAGGTGAGGACGTAGAAGTAGCCGATCAGTCCCGTGGCGTAGAACACGGATTTGCGGGCCGCCTTGGCGTCCCTGACGGTGAAGAAGCGCATCAGGATGTGGGGCAGGCCGGCGGTCCCGAACATGAGGGCCAGGCCCAGCGAGACGGTCGAGACTCGGTCCGCCACGAAGCCGCCCGGGCCCAGGATGGCGGCGCCCTTGGGGTGGACCTTGACGGCGTCGGCCATCATGGCGCTGGGGTTGAAGCCGTAGTGCCACAGCACCGCGAGCGCCATAACGGTGGCGCCGAACAGGAGCAGGCCGGCCTTGATGACCTGCACCGACGTGGTGGCCTTCATGCCGCCGTAGGCCACGTAGACGATCATCAGCACGCCGACGATGACGACCGCGTAGCCGTAGTCGAGGCCGAACAGCAGTTTGATGAGGCCGCCGGCGCCGACCATCTGGGCGATCAGGTAGAAGGCCACGACCGTGAGGGTGCCGACCGCCGACAGGATGCGGATGGCGGTCTGGTCGAGCCGGAAGGAGGCCACGTCGGCGAAG
>CAXTFP010000164.1:0-6951 GCA_964243135.1 uncultured Lichenihabitans sp. | reverse complement strand
CGAAGGGCCCGCGCTCGGCCGCCCGGATCACCGTCCCGGTCAGCACCGCGACGCCGCGCGCCCGCAGCGCCGCGACGTCGGCCTGCGGCTCGGCCCGCACCTCGACCAGGGCCGCGATCCGCAGGCCGTGGTCGAGCGCCAGCGTCGCGGCCTCGACCGCCAGGGCGCCGCTGCCCAGGATCACGATCTCGCGGCCGTCGAAGGCCTCGTAGCGGGCCAGCAGGGCGTGGAGCGCCTGCGCGCCCATCACGCCCGGCTGGTCGGCGCCGTCGAAGAACATGACGAGGTCGCGCGCGCCCGTGGCGAGGACGAGCCGGTCGAAGCCGCAGAGCCAGGCGTCCGCGGCGTCCGCCAGGCCCACCACTCCACAGGGGAGCGTCCGCAGGCCGGGCGCCTCGGCGAAGAGCCCCCAGGCCGCGGTGCCGAGCGCGACGTCGACGCCCGCCTCGAAGGCCTCCTCCAGCTTGGGGTCGGAGGCGACGAGGCGCTCCAGCAGGCGCTCGCCCTGGCCGAGCGCCGCGCCGGCCCGGCCGCCGTAGAACAGGGGCACGTCCATGCCGACGAGGTCGGCCGGCACCGGGTTCTCGTCCACGAGCTTCACCCGCGCCCCGAGCCGCGCCGCCTCGATGGCCGCGGCCGTGCCGGCGGCCCCGGCCCCGATCACCAGCACCTCGACGTGCTCGCGCGGGGTCGGAAACTTGCCGTGGAGGGACTTGGGGTCGACGGTGAAGGGGTCGGGGGGCGCGGGGTGGTCCATGGTCATGCCTGCCTGTCGGACGTCCGTTGGATCGGCCTGGAGCGCCTCACCATCCGCTCATCCCCGCCCAGGCGGGGATGCAGCGCGAGGATATTCGGCCGAAGGCCGTCCCCCTCCTTCCGCCGCGCGGTGGGCGGCACGCGGGGACGTTTCGTCGGCCTTCGGCCGGCTCTTGGCGCTGGATCCCCGCCTGCGCGGGGATGAACGGTGAGGGGGCGGCGCACGTCCGGCATCGCGTCAGACGGCGTCGAGGGCGCGGGCGAGGTCGGCGACGAGATCGTCCGGGTGCTCGATGCCGATCGAGATCCGCAGCGTGCCGTCGTCGACGCCCGACGCCTCGCGCCGCTCGCGGGGGACGGCGTAGTGGGTCGTGGTGGCCGAATGGCAGATCAGCGTCTCGGTGCCGCCGAGGCTCACCGCCATGCGGATGACGCGGAGCCGGTCGAGCATGCGGAAGGCTTCCGCCTCGCCGCCGCGGATGCGGAACGAGAAGGTCGAGCCCGTGCCGCGGCACTGGCGCCCCAGCAGCGCGCCCACGCGGCTCTCCGGATCGACGTGGCCCAGGAACGACGTCGACCGCACCTTGGGGTGCCCGGCGAGGAAGTCGGCGACGCGGCGGGCGTTGGTGCCGGCCCGCTCGGTGCGCAGGTGCAGCGTTTCGAAGCCGCGCAGCAGCGTCGCGCAGACGTGCGGGTCGGCGGGGGTGCCCAGGAAGGTGCGCAGCTTTCTCAGCCGGTCGATCAGGGCGGCCGAGCCGCTGACACCGCCAGCCAGCAGGTCGCTGTGCCCGCCGGCATATTTGGTGAGCGAGGTGATGCACAGGTCGGCACCCTGCGCCAGCGGGGACTGGAGGAAGGGGCCGAGGAAGGTGTTGTCGACGCTGACGAGCGGGCGCCGGCCCTGCCGGGCGCCGACCCGCTCGGCCACCTCCGCCGCCAAGGTGATATCCGCGACGGCGCCCGTCGGGTTGGCGGGCGTCTCGATGTGGATGAGCGCCAGGGGGCCGGCCGCCGCCGCGCGCTCGGCCGCGGCCTCGATCTCGCGGGTGTCGAGGCCGTCGCCGAAGCCGAAAGCCTCGATGCCGAAGCGGCTCAACTCCCCGTAGACGAGCGCGTCCGTGCCGCCGTAGATCGGGCGCCCGTGCAGGATCGTCTCGCCGGGTCTCACGAAACCCAGCATCACCGCGCTGATGGCCGCCATGCCGCTGCCGAACACCGCCGCGGCTTCGGCGCCGTCCAGCGCCGCGAGGCGCCGCTCGACCATGTCGAGGTTGGGGTGGCCGAGGCGGGTGTAGATGTGGCCGGGGTCCTCGCCGCCCGGCATGGGGGTGCCGTCGAAGAAGGCGCGGTGCACGTCCTTCGCGTGCTGCGCCGACCGGTACATGTAGGTGGTCGACGGATAGATCGGCGGCTTGGCGGCGCCGTGGTGCTCGTGCGGATCGTAGCCGTGGCTGATCGTCAGCGTGTCCGGGTGGAGGGCGGGCTCATCGTGGTCGTCGGCGCGCATCGGGACACCTGTCGGATCGGGGGCGGGACCGGCTTCAGACGGCGCGGAGCTGGCGGAGGGCGTCGCCGCGCGGATCCCCGGCCCGGGCGCCGTCGAGGTAGTCGCGCACCTTGCCGCAATACCAGTCGACGAAGCGCCGGACCAGCTCCTCGGCGTCCTCGGAATAGGGCCCAGGCCGGTAACCGGCGCCGTTGACGCCACGCTGGTTGTTCTCGACGAGGTCGCGGTCCTGCAGGTTCGTCGCCGTCCACAGGTGGGTCAGCCTGTCGAGGTCGTAGTCGACCCCCTCCTTCGCGTCCCTGTGCACCAGCCACTTCGACGTGACCACCGTCTCCTGGGGGCCGGTCGGCATGGCCGAGAACATGAAGGCGAAGTCGCCGACCGCGTGGGCGAAGCTGTGGGGCTCCAGCGCCCAGCGCAGGGAGCCGACGTCGCCGCCCCCGGCCTCGCACAGGAGCCGGTCGACGCAGGGGCGCCCATCCTCCGTCATCGACACGCAGCCCTCGTTGAGGGGGAAGCGCGTCGCCTGGTACCACGACCCGTCCGCCGGGCCGACCGGCAGGCCGAGCGACTCCATGCGGGCGTTGTAGGCCGAGAGCCGGGGGTCGCTGTTGTAGTCGAAGTTGCCGCTCACCCCGGTCGGGAAGGTGAAGGACAGCTCCGGGTGCTTCGCGTCGCAGTGGTAGCACTCGCGCGCGTTCTCCATCACGAGCTTCCAGTTGCCCCGCTCGACGAGGGTGCTCGTGTGCGCGACCTTGGCGTCCGCGAAGCCGTGGGGGGCGAGGAGCGGCCCGACGCGGGCGCGGAAGGGCGCGAAATCCGGCGGCTCGTCGGCGATGCAGGCGTAGATCGTGCCCGCCACGGTCTCGACGTGGATCGGCACGAGGCCGTGCTCCGCGGGGTCGAACCCGTCCTGCATCCGGCGCGCCTTCATCAGCCGGCCGTCGAGCTCGTAGGTCCACTGGTGGTAGGGGCACACGAGGCGCGCCCGGCGCCCCTGCCCTTCCGCGCAGATCTGCGCGCCCCGGTGGCGGCAGGAGTTGAAGAAGCCCCGCACCTCGCCCGAACGGTCGCGCACCACCACCACGGGGGAGCCGCCGATGTCGAACGCCATGTAGCTGCCCGCGGTCGGCAGCTCGACCTCGAAGCCCACCATGATCCAGGACCAGCCGAAGATGGCTTCGAGGTCGAACCGGTACACGTCCGGGTCGGTGTAGAAGGGCTGCGGCAGCGTGTGACCGGGGCGGCGCTCGTCGAGCAGCATGCGGATGCGCTTGAGATCGTGCACGGTTCACCTCCGGGGACGGGGCGAAGATGGCACGGCGACATCGCCGCGGCACACATTGTTTTTGCGGCGCCGCATCGAGAAATGAGATGGCGGGGCGATGTGGCAAGCCCCTTGCGTGGAGTTGATATGGGCGGATTTCGGGATGATGATGCCGGGCTGTGGGCGTCATGGATCGTCAGGTTTTAAAAGGCCCCCGGCCTTTTGGGGGTCGTCAGGGCAGAGCCCTGACATTCGGGATCGAAGCCGTCCTCCAGGGCTCCGCCCTGGACCAGCCGGAGGGCGAGCCCTCCGGGAATTCATCGAAGGAGAGGCGCCATCCGCGAGATCCTGGTCCGACGCCTGCCCTACGCGCTGCTCACGCTGCTGATCCTGAGCGTGCTGGTCTTCGCGGGCGGGCAACTCCTGCCGGGCGACGTCGGCCGCGCCGTGCTCGGCCCCCTGGCGGACGTGCGGGCCGTGCAGGCGCTCGATCACCAGCTCGGCACCGACCGCCCCCTCCTCACGCAATACGCCGGCTGGATCACCCGCTTCGCCGTGGGCGACATGAGCCAGTCCTTCACCTATCGCGCGCCGGTGGCGCCCTTCGTGGGCACGGCGCTTCTCAACTCGGTCAAGCTCGGCGCGGTGGCCTTCGCGCTGGTCGTACCGCTCGGCATCGTGGGCGGGGTCGTGGCGGCGCTGAACCGCGACAGGCTCCTCGACCGCGCCATCGTGCTGATCGGCCTGTCCGCCACGGTGCTGCCGGAGTTCGTGTCCGGCATCGTGCTGATCCTCATCTTCGGCATCGCGTTGCGCGTGCTGCCGATCTCGGCCACGCCGCCGGCCGGCGCGGGGGCGCTCACGCAGCTCCGCTACCTGATCCTGCCGGCCATCCCCCTCGTGCTCGTGCTGTTCGGCTACATCGCCCGCATGGCGCGGGCCGGCACGGTGGCGGCGCTGGACAGCGATTACACCCGCACAGCGGTGCTCAAGGGCCTGCCGTGGGGCCGGGTGCTGCTGCGGCACGTGCTGCGCAACGCGCTCCTGCCCACCATCACGGTGGTGGCGTCCCAGACCGGCTACCTCGTGGGCGGCCTCGTGGTGATCGAGACCCTGTTCCACTACCAGGGGATCGGCGGCCTCATCTACACGGCGGCGCACGGCCACGACTTCCCCATGCTGGAAGCCGGCATCATGACCGTGGGGGTGATCTACGTGGCCTCGGCGCTCCTGGCCGACCTCGCGGCCGCCTGGCTCGACCCGCGGGTCCGCGCCGGAGCGGCCCGGTGAGCGCCGTCGCCCTGCCGGAGGCCGCCGTCCGCGGCGAGCCGCGGTTCGAGCGCCTGCGCGGGCTGCTGGCCTCGCCGGCCTTCCTGTTCGGCCTCGCCATCCTGCTGTTCTGGGTCGGCTGCGCGCTGTTCGGCCGGCTGCTGGTCGACCCGCTCGGCGGCGACCCGCTCGACGCCTTCCTGCCGCCCTCGGCCGACCACTGGTTCGGCACCGACCAGCTCGGGCGGGACATGTTCGCCCGCGTGATCGCGGGCGCGGCCGACGTGCTGACGGTGGCGCCGCTGGCCACGCTGCTCGGGGTGGGGAGCGGCGCGGCGCTCGGCATCGTCATGGGGTTCTTCCCCGGAATCGTCGACGACGTGCTGAGCCGCATCGTCGACGCCGTGCTGGCGCTGCCGCTGCTGATCCTGGCCCTGCTGGCGCTCACCGCGCTGGGCACGTCCAACGCCACGGTGGTGTCGGCCATCGGCCTCGCCTTCGCGCCGCTCGTCGCCCGCACGGTGCGGGCCGCCGTCCTGACCGAGCGCAACCTCGACTACGTGGCGGCGGCGCGGCTCCGGGGCGAGGGTTCGGCCCACCTGATGTTCGTCGAGATCCTGCCCAACGTGCTGCCGCCCATCGTGGTCGAGCTGACGGTGCGGCTCGGCTATGCCATCTTCACGGTGGCGACGCTGTCCTTCCTCGGCGTCGGCCTCCAGCCGCCGTCGTCCGACTGGGGCCTCGCGATCTCGGAGAACTACGTGCTCATCGGCGGCGGCTACTGGTGGACCGTGCTGTTCGACGCGCTGGCGATCGCCTCGCTGGTGATCGGCGTCAACCTCGTGGCCGACGGGCTGGCGAGGGCCGTCGAGTGAGCGGTCCCGAGGGGACGGATGCCGACGCCCTGCGGATCGAGGGCCTGCGCGTGTCCTACCGCGTGACGGGGCGGTCGCGCCCGGTGCTGCGCGGCCTCGACCTCGCCATCCCCGCGGGCGGCACCTACGGGCTCGTCGGCGAGTCGGGCTGCGGCAAGTCCACCGTCGCCATGGCGGCCATGCGCTACCTGCCGCGCAACGGCCGCATCGACGCCGGCCGCATCCTCATGGACGGCGCCGACGTGGCCCGCATGCCTTCGGCCGAGCTGCGCCACCTGCGCGAGCGCTCGGTGTCGATGGTTTACCAGGATCCCGTCCGCGCCCTCAACCCGTCGATCCGCGTCGGGCGGCAGGTGGCCGAGGTTTACGAGCTCGCGGGCGAGACGGGGACGGAGGCGCGCCGCCGCGCCGCCGCCATGCTGGGGCACGTCCGCATCGCCGATCCCGAACGCGTGATGGAGCGCTATCCCCACCAGCTTTCGGGCGGCATGCAGCAGCGCGTGGTCATCGCCATGGCGCTGGCGATGAAGCGCAAGCTCATCGTGCTGGACGAGCCCACCACCGGGCTCGACGCGACGGTGGAGGCCGAGGTGCTCGACCTCGTCGAGGCGCTCCGCCGCGAGAACGGCACCGCCGTGCTGTTCATCGGGCACAACCTCGACGTGATCGCCCGCATGTGCGGGCGCGTCGGCGTGCTCTACGCCGGCCGCCTCGTCGAGGAGGGGCCGACGGCGGAAGTCTTCACGCGGCCCCGCCATCCCTACACGGTGGGACTGCTCCGCTGCCTGCCGCGGGCCGGCCTCGGGCGGCGGCGCGAGCGGCTCGACACGATCCCGGGCTTCCTGCCCTCGCCGGGGGCCGAGACCGCGGGCTGCGTCTTCGCGCCCCGCTGCGGCCTCGTGCGGGACGCGTGCCGCGCGGCCGAGCCGCCGCTGATCGCGCTCGGCGGCGGCCGGGCGAGCCGCTGCTTCTTCCACGAGGAGGCGCCCGACCTCCCGCACAACACGCGGATCGCCCCGGCCGCGGAGCGTCCCGCCAGGGCGGCCGGCGCGCCGCTGCTGAGTGTGACGGGGCTCGGCAAGTCCTTCGGCCAGGGCGGCAACGTGGTGCAGGCCCTGCGAGACGTCAGCTTCGAGGTGGCGGCGGGCGAAACGCTGGGGCTGGTGGGCGAGTCGGGCTGCGGCAAGTCGACCCTGGGCCGGCTGCTGATCCGCCTGATCGAGCCGACATCGGGCAACATCGTGTTCCAGGGCCGCAACATCGGCGGCCTTGGCCCG
>CAXTFP010000163.1:0-6958 GCA_964243135.1 uncultured Lichenihabitans sp. | reverse complement strand
CGCGTGCCCGACCCGCCGCACATGATGAAGGGAACGATCCGGCCCGCATCAGCGGAGCGGGCCTGATCATCCTGGCGGGTTTCGTCCCGCGCGCGCATGTCGGTCATCGTCATCGATCCTCGATCGGGTGAAGGGTAGGGAACGGGCCGGCGCACCCGGGACGGTCAGGCGGCGCGGCGATGCGCGTCGAGGATATCCTCCAGCGTGGTGTCCCAGGCGATCGACGGGCGCCAGCCCAGGAGGTCGCGCGCGCGTCGCGCGTCGCCCGCCGTCACCGGCACGTCGCTCGGGCGCATCAGGGCCTCGTCTCGCTCGACCCGGATGGCGACGCGGCTCAGGCCGAGCAGCGCGTCGAGCACGTCCCCGATGCGGCGCGGGATGCCGGAGGCGACGTTGATCGCCACGCCCCGGGGGAGTTCGGGGGCCGTCACCGCGCAGGCATAGGCTCCCACGACGTCGCGCACGTCGAGGAAGTCCCGCCGCGCCTCGAGGTTGCCGACCCGCAGCACCGGGGGGCGCTCGCCGCGCTCGGCGGCGGCGATCTGGGCCGCGAAGGCCGGCACCACGAAGCGCGTCGACTGACCGGGACCCGTATGGTTGAACAGGCGGAAGCGGACGGACGAGAGCCCGGCCTCGGCCATCTGGCCGAGCATGAGGTCCGCGGACGCCTTGGTCACGGCATAGGGGTTGCGCGGGTCGAGGAGCGCCGTCTCGTCGACCGTGCCGCCGACGGCGTTGAACGAACCGCCGTAGACTTCCGACGAACTCGCGAAGACGAAGCGGGCCGCGGGAGCATGGCGCAGCACGGCCTCGGCGAGGTTCAGGGTGCCGAACAGGTTGACATCCCAGGCGCGGCGGCCGTCGGCATTCGCCTCGGCCACCGACGAGATGCCGGCGAGATGTACCACGCAGGTCGGCCGGAACCCCGCCACCAGGGCGTCGACCTCCGCGGTGCGCGTGACGTCGAGGTCGGCGCCCCGCACGGCACCTCGGCTCGCCCGCCCGGCCGCCAGCAGTTCCGCGCCCTCCGGCAGATCGGATGCGAGCCGATCGACCAGCCAGGAGCCGACGAAGCCGCCCGCTCCGGTGACGAGGATGCGTCGAGGATCGTCCATCGCGCCGAACGATCCGTCAGTTGTGGCGGTTCAGGCGCCCCACGTCGGCGTCCACCATCTCGCGGATCATCTCGTCCAGCGTGATGGTGGCCTCCCAGCCGAGCTTCGTCCTGGCCTTCGCGGGGTTGCCGAGCAGGACGTCCACCTCGGCGGGGCGGAACAGCGCCGGGTCGATCACGAGGTGCCTGTCGATGTCGAGGCCGGCGTGGTCGAAGGCGATGCGGCACATGTCGCGCACCGTCACGCTTCGGCCGGTCGCCACGACGTAATCCTCCGCCTTCTCCTGCTGGAGCATCAGCCACATGGCGCGCACGTAGTCCCGCGAGTGGCCCCAGTCGCGCTTGGCGTCGATGTTGCCGAGGCGGAGCTCGTCCTTCAGGCCGAGCTTGATGCGGGCGACGGCGTCCGTGACCTTGCGCGTGACGAATTCGATGCCGCGCAGCGGCGATTCATGGTTGAACAGGATGCCGCTGGAGGCGTGGAGGCCGAAGGACTCGCGGTAGTTCACCGTCATCCAGTGGGCGTAAAGCTTCGCGGCCGCGTAGGGGGACCGGGGGTAGAAGGGCGTGGTCTCGCTCTGCTCGGGTTCCTGGATCAGGCCGTACATCTCGGAGGAGGACGCCTGGTAGAAGCGGGCTTCTGGCCTCACGAGGCGCACGGCCTCCAGGATGTTGGCGGTCCCGAGGCCCGTGACGGTGCCGGTCAGCAGGGGTTGCTGCCAGGACGAATTGACGAAGGACTGCGCCGCGAGATTGTACACCTCGTCGGGTTCCACCTCCCTCACGGTGCGGATCAGGCCGGACAGGTCCGTGAGGTCGCCGTCGACGAGGCGCACCCGGTCGGCGATGCCGAGCCATCTCAGGCGATGGTCGTTGACGTCAGCGGTGCTCGACCGGCGCACGAGGCCGTGGACCGCGTAGCCCTTGCTCAGCAGGAGGTCCGCGAGATAGGCGCCGTCCTGGCCCGTGATCCCGGTGATGAAGGCCTTCTTCATGGTTCACCCCTTTCGTTGGCCGGCATGGTCTCGCGGGTCGAAACGAAAGACGCCTCCGCCGTCACTGGTTCACCGAAGGCCGTCGAGGACCCGAAGGGCGAACCGCTCGCGGAAGTTGTCGCACGTCGCGCTTGACGGAGGAAGACCGAGGGACGGCGGGACACGCCGGCATCCCCGGGATAGCGGGACGATGGTGAATCCGGCTCCCCGACGCGAGCAGGTCGAGTTTCGAAACGCGCTGGACGCATCGGTCACCGGTGAGCTATCGAGGCGCGCCGATCGACGATCGGCCGACGGCGGCCGGAGTGCGGTCGCCGCGACCGATCGCTCCGGGGATGACCGCGTCGGTCATCGTGAGGTCCACCGTCGAAGGCCGTCGAACCGAGGATTCATGCCGGCACCCGTGATACCCGGTCTGATTCTCGGGAAAGCCGTGACCGATCACATCCTGCTGGCCGTGGCGGCCCTCGAAGCCGAGCTCGAACGGCAGACGAGCCTGCGCGAGGACCTGGGCCGCGGGATCGAGCGGGCGAGGCACGATCACGAGGACGCTTTCGAGCGACTTCTCAGGCGGTGCCGGGAGCTCGAAGACGTGGAGGTCCGGCGGGTGGAGGCCGCGCGGGCTTCCGAGATCCGCCTCGCCGCGTTGGATCAGGACCATCGGGACGCGCTGGAGGGCCAGCATCGGGAGTCGGCACGGGCCATCGCGGATCGCCTGGAGGAGGCCGAGCACCGGCATCACGCGGCCATCGCCGCGCGGGAGGGAGCGCTGCTCCGCTCGCACGGACTCGCGATCGAGGAGTTGACCCGTTCGCACCGGGCGGCGGCCGAAGCGCAGGCCCTCGCGATCGCCGAGGCCGAAGACCGCGCGGACTCGCTGCGGGGCCAGTTGGCGAGGGCCGAGACGGAGTTCAGAAAGGAAGCTTATCGGCTGTCCGCGCTCATCGCGCTGCGGGCCCAGGAGGCCGAAGCCGCCGGCGCGGAGGCGTCGGCCTTGCGGGAGCGGCTGGCTCAGGTCCACGCGTCCACGAGCTGGAAGCTGGCGCGGCCGCTCCGCATCCTGGTCTACGTCCTGCGGCGTGCCCTGAGGGCGCCGCGGCGGCTCGCCCGAGCGGTCCGGTCGCCGCGATGATCTTGAGCCCCGCCGACCGCCTGGGGGGCCTCCCCTTCTTCTCGGAAGCAGAGTATCTGGAGCTCAACCCCGACGTGGCGCGGGCCGGGATCAACCCTCGCGACCACGCGCTCCGCTATGCCGTCCCCGAGAACCGGGCGCTGTTCCGGCGGGACCGGCTCGCCCGCGCCTGGGGCGAAGCGATCGCGGCGACCAACGGCCCAGGGTCGCCGTCCGGAGATCGGCGGAGCGAGGCCGGGCCCATCGCGCTCCCCCCGGCACCCATCTCGGTCTTCGTGAGTTCGGGCAGCGCTCCCGCCGAGGCCGCCCTCGCATCCGCCCTCGTCGACGACCTCGTGGCCTCCGCGGCGCGGGCGTCCCTCAAGGACGAGACGGAGGATCCCGGTGCGGACCACGGGTCCTGCGTCGTGGTCGCGCCCCACGTCTTCTTCGAGACCGGCGTCGGCCCCCTGTGGACGCGGGCCGGCTTCGTCGAGGCGAGCGTGACGTTCAACACCCTGCCGATCCACGCCCCCGCGTTCAAGCGCGCGCTGCCCCACATCCTGCGGTCACGCGGCCTGCTGGACGGGTCCCCGCAGGTCGCCCACATGTTCCGGGTGGCCGGCATGCCGGCGTCGCACGTCCGGCCGAGCTCCCCGCCGCGGACCCGGTGGCTGCTCGACCGCGACCTCGACCACCCGCTCGTGCGCGCCTTGCCGGCGTCCGCCCGCGCGCTCGACTTCGATCCGGCGGTCTGGGACGCGCGCCCGATCGACATCGCGTTCTTCGGCCGGAACACCGCGCGCCGCGCCGCCGTCCTCCGCCGCCACGCGGCCGATCTGGCGCGGTCGCCCTCCTTCGTCTACGTCGAGCAGGAGGGACGCGACGCCCTCGACGAGAGCGTCGACCGCCGCGCCCACTTCCGCATCGCGGGGCACGTCGCCGGCCATGCCCGGATCACGCTCCACCTAGCGGAGGATGAGTTCCCCCACGTCGATTGGCACCGTATTGTTCTCCAGGCCATGGCGTCGGGGTCCGTCGTCGTCAGCGACGTGGGCCCGCCGCACCCGGATTTCGCCTTCGGCCTGCACCTGTTTCGGGAGGACGTCAGGCACGTCGCCGATCTGGCGCGATGGCTTCTCGACGATCCGGACGGGCGGCGCGCGGCCGCCGAGGCGCGGGCGGCGAGTTTCGCGGTGCTGGAGGGCGCGGGCGGCAGCCTGCGCGCGCTGGCCGCCCTCCTCCCCTCCACCGCGGGCTGATCACGGGCGAGGTGTGTCGGGATGCCGTCGAGGAGTGCCGCCGTCGAGACGATCTTCCTGTGGGAACGCGACGACGTTCCCCATCCCGACGCCGTGACGGTGGCGGTCAGCCTCTTCGACTACGAGCGCTTCGTGCGCGACTGCCTCGACTCGGTCCTGCACCAGACCCATCCCCACCTCGAACTCCTCGTCGTCGACGACCATTCCACCCGCGACGGCTCGGTCGAAGCCGTGCGCGACTGGTCGGAACGACACGGGCGCGGGCTGGACCGCTGCGCCCTGCTGCGGCACACCCACAACCGCGGATTGGCGGCGGCCCGCAACACGGCCTTTGCGCGGGCCCGGACCGGCTACGTCTTCGTCCTCGACGCCGACAACATGCTCCATTCGCGAGCGCTGGAGCGCTTGGCCGAGGCGGCCAGGGCCGAGGACTGCGACGCGGCCTATTCGCAACTGGAGCTGTTCGGCGAGCAGGACGGCCTCGGGCAGGCCGATGTTTGGAGCCGCCGCCGGTTCCAGCGCGGCAACTACGTCGACGCCATGGCGCTGATCCGGACGCGCTCCTGGCGTCAGGTGGGGGGCTACACCCACATCGAAGGCGGCTGGGAGGATTTCGACTTCTGGTGCAAGTTCATCGAGGCCGGCATGACGGGCCTCTACGTCCCCGAGATCCTGTGCCGCTACCGGGTGCACGGCACCTCCATGCTGCGCACCGAGACGTCGGAGGCCGCGGACCGAGTCAAGCTGGAGCTGACGCTCCGCCATCCCTGGCTCCACCTTCCATCATAGGCGAGCCCTCCGGACCTTCGATCATCTCTCAGCGTCCAGAGCGGGCCATGAGGTCTCGGGTCCAGGCGGCCGCGTCCTCGCGCGGCGCCACGGCGTCGGTGTCGTCGCGCAGTTGCGGGCTGAACATCGGGTCGTCCGACAGCACGTCCCGCCAGCGGCGCAGGTAGCGCGCCACCTGATCGCCCGGCGCGACCCTCGCCTGCCGCGACGCCTTCTCGTGGTGCACCATCTCGGCGTGGGGCGTGTAGACGATGCGGTAGCCGAGCATCCGCATTCGGAAGCACAGGTCGACGTCGTTGAAGTCGAGGCTGAAGCCCTCGTCGAAGCCGTCGACCGCCTCCATCGGCCCGCGGCGCGTCGCGAAGACCGCGCCCGTCACGGCCGAACAGTCGCGTTGTGTCTCCGCCCAGCCCCCGTAGGTCGGGGCGCCCGCGTCCTGGAGGTACCAGGGGTGGGCGCAGACGCCGAAGATGCCGCCGAACATGCCGGCGTGCTGGATCCGGCCGTCGGGGAACAGCAGCCTCGCCCCGACGCCCCCGACCGCCGGATCCACCGCGTAGGTCAGCAGGGCCTCGATCCACCCCGGCGCCGCGACCGCGATGTCGTCGTTCATCAGGATCATGAGGTCGGTGTCGGCGGCCCGCCACAGCCGGTTCATCTTGGCCGCGTAGTTGAAGGGCTCGCCGGGCGCGAGCGCCGTGACGATGCGGGTCAGGGCGAAGCGGTCGCGGCGCCCGCGATAGATCGCGTCGTCCTCGCGGTCGTCGCCGACCAGGACCTTGATCCGGTCCTGCGGATAGGTGCTGCGGCCCAGGCTGTCGAGAAAAGCCGCGATGAAGGGGCGCCCCGCCCCGGCGGGCGAGGCGGGGGCGCTCTGGCGCGTCGGCACCACGAGCGTCACCTCAGGGTAGGGATCGAAGCGGCGATGGACCTCCAGCGTGCCGTCGGCGCGGCCGGCCCGCACGCCGCAGGGCTGCCCCGTCTCGTCGAACCAGCGCGACACCGCGACGGCGCGCGTCCGACGCCGCGCCTTCGGTCGGCTGCCGAAGGACGCCAGCAGGGTGTGCGGGATTCGGTCGATGCCGATGCCGGCCGCGACCGCGTCGAGGCAGAAGCGGTACCAGCCCGCGTCGCGGTGGCGCCAGCCGGACGAGAGGCTGACCTTACCGAGGACGTCCGCGCGGATCAGCAGCGGAAAGCCGATGTAGTCGTCGGCCAGCATGAGGGCGGGGTTGAAGCTCGGCTTGCAGTGGACGCCCGTGACGGCGCCGTCGGGGCCCAGGACGGCGTCGTCGGCGTAGAAGATGCCGACGTCGGGACGGGCCGCGAGGGCGGGCCGGGCCAGGGCCACGGCGTCGGGGCGGACGGCGCTCGCGCCGGGAGCGACGAGGAAGAAATGCGTGCCCGATCCGGGGAAGCGCCCGAGGTGGGCCGGGTCGATCGGGCGGAAGTCGGACCCGAGCGGGATCGGCACGACGTCCTGCGGCCAGGGCGCGTCCGTCCAGGTCGCGTGGAGTGCGGTCCGTCCCATGCCGTTCGCCACGCCCTTTCCGGTCATCGCGCCGCGCGTCGCCGTCGGTCCGGCGCTGCGAGCAGGCGGTCGAGGCTGGCCGACATGGCGGAAGCGACGGCCGCGATGGACAGCGTGCCGCGGACCCGCGCGCGGGCGGCGGCGCCGATCGCGGCC
>CAXTFP010000162.1:0-6971 GCA_964243135.1 uncultured Lichenihabitans sp. | reverse complement strand
CACGTCGGCAACGCGGCCGCCACCTTCCCGATGCAGCGCATGGGCCACGAGGTGTGGCCCATCCACACGGTGCAGTTCTCGAACCACACCGGCTACGGGGCTTGGCGCGGGCAGGTGTTCGACGCGGGGCTCATCGGCGAATGCGTCGAGGGCATCGCCGAGCGCGGGGCGCTGGCGCGCTGCGACGGCGTGCTGTCGGGCTACATGGGCTCGGCCGACACCGGCACGGCCATCCTGGGCGCGGTGGCGCGCGTCCGCGCCGCCAATCCCGCGGCCCTCTACTGCTGCGACCCCGTGATCGGCGACGTCGGCCGCGGGGTCTTCGTGCGGCCGGGCATCGCCGAGTTCATGCGCGACCACGCCGTGCCGGCCGCGGACGTCGTCACCCCCAACCAGTTCGAGCTCGATCTCCTGTGCGGCTTCTCCACCGGGACGGCCGCGGGGCTGGCGCTCGGCCTCGCGGCCCTCCACGCCAAGGGGCCGCGGGCCGTGCTGGTGACGTCCTACCTCGGCGAGGACACGCCGGACGACGCCGTCGACCTCGTGGCCTCGGACGGCGAAGCCGCGTGGCGCGTCCGCACGCCGAAGCTCGCCCTGTCGGTCAATGGCGCGGGGGACGCGGTCGCGGCCCTGTTCCTCGTGTCGCTGCTCGGGCACCGCTCGGTGCCGGCCGCCCTGTCGCACGCGGCCTCGGCGGTCTTCGGCCTGCTGCGCGCGACGCTCGACGCCGGCACGCGCGAGCTGGCGCTCGTGGCCGCGCAGGACGAGTTCGTGCGCCCCTCGCGCGTCTTCACGCCCGAACGCTTGTGAGCCGAGCCTCGCCCGACCGTTGGAAGCGGTCGAGGTGGGGCAGGGGCTTTTGGCCGCCGGGTGGGAACACCTGCGGGTCGCGGCGATTATCCCGGCGCTTTTCCAGACACGTCTCAGGAGGACCTCGATGGCCACCCAAGTGCCCGACACGAACCCCGCATCCCTCAACGCCCCGAACGACCTCGGCGACAATGGCCGCCAGGAGGTCGCGGATTCGGTCAACAGGCTCGTGGCCGACGCCTTCGTGCTCTACGCCAAGACCAAGAACTTCCACTGGCACATGACGGGTCCGCATTTCCGCGACTATCACCTGATGCTGGACGAGCAGTCCGAGCAGATCTTCGCCTCGACCGACCCGCTGGCGGAGCGCGTGCGCAAGCTCGGCAAGCGCACGGTCCACTCGCTCGGCGAGATGGTGTCGAAGTCGCACCTCAAGGAGAACAATGCCGACTTCATCCCGCCGCTGGAGATGCTGCGCGAACTGATGCAGGACAACAAGAGTATGGCGGCCGCCATGCGCGAAACTCACAAGGTGTGCGACGACCACGAGGACGTCGCCACTGCGAGCCTGCTCGAGGAATATATCGATCAGACCGAGCGCCGCACATGGTTCCTGTTCGAGGCCATGCAGGGCGCCGATGGGACCGGCCACTGAGGCAAACCGAGGGGCGGCCTGCCGCGGCCGCCCTCTTTATGCGCGCTCCCGCGGCGGCAGCCGTGCTAGGCTGCCGTGATGCGCCGCCGCTTCCACACCCTCGACGTCTTCACGGACACGCCGCTCCACGGCAACCCGCTGGCCGTCGTGCAGGACGCCGAGGGGCTCGACGCGGCCCGCATGCAGGCCATCGCCCGCGAGTTCAACCTGTCCGAGACGGTCTTCGTGCTGGAGCCGCGTGACCCCGTGAACTCGGCCCGGCTGCGCATCTTCACGCCCGCGGGCGAACTGCCCTTCGCGGGCCACCCGACGGTGGGCACGGCGGTGCTGCTGGCGGAGCTGCGGGCGCCCGAGATCGTGGCCCGGCAGGATCTCGCGATCGTGCTGGAGGAGGAGGTCGGCCCCGTCCACTGCACGGCGCGCCGCGTGCGGGGCCGGTCCCGCGCGAGCTTCACCCTGCCGCGCCTGCCGGCCGAGGCCGGCGTCCCCCCGTCCGACGCGGATCTCGCGGCCGCCCTGTCGATCGACGCGGCCGAGATCGGCTTCGGCCGGCACCGCCCCGCGCTGATGTCGGCCGGCGTGCCCTACACGCTGGTGCCGCTCGCCACGGCCGAGGCTGTCGACCGCGCCTGGCCCGAACCCGCCCGCTGGCCCGAGGGCCTCGCGGCCTACCTCTACGCCCGCACGCCCGACGGCTTCCACGCCCGCATGTTCGCCCCCGAGATGGGCATGGCCGAGGCCGCCGCGGCGGGCTCGGCGGCGGCCGCCTTCACGGGCGCCGTGATGCGCTTCGAGGCGCCGGCCGACGGCGACCACACCGTGCAGATCCGCCAGGGCGTCGCCATGGGGCGGCCGAGCCTCATCGTGCTGGGCCTGGAGGTCGTGGGCGGCGCCCTGGCCTCGGCCTCGATCGGCGGCGCTGCTGTGATCGTGTCCGAGGGGACGATCGACCTGTGACGGAGGAGGCCCAGACCCTCGTCGAGGTCGACGCCGTCGACTGCCTGTTCGAGCCCCGCGCCTGGGACTTCGCGGTCGATCGCGCGGCCGAGATCGCGGCCCACTGGGCCGAGGCGTTGCGCGAGAAGCCCCGGATGTTCGACGGGCGCGTGCTGCTGATGCACCGCGGCGCGGTCGAGCGCGACCCCGGCGGCGCCCGTGTGTTCCGCGGCGCCTACCTGGAGACGAGCTTCAGCGCCTTCCTGTTCTGGCGCGACGCGGGCTTCCCGCCGGCCGGCGTGCGCAACGGTTTCGGCATGGCCTGCCTGTCCTGCGCGGATGGCGCCTTCGTGCTGGGCGAGATGGGCTCCCACACCGCCAATGCGGGCCGGATCTACTTCGCCTCCGGCACTCCCGACCCGAGCGACATCCGGGCCGGGCGGGTCGACATCGAGGGCAGCGTGCGGCGCGAACTCGCCGAGGAGACGGGCCTCGACGCCGGCACCGTGAGCTTCGACCCCGGCATGACCCTGGCGATGGACGCGTCGCGCGTCGGCTTCATGAAGCGGGTCCGCTCGCCCGAACCCGCCGCGGCCCTCGTGGCCCGCATCGACGCCTTCCTGGCCCGCGACCCCGAGCCGGAGCTCAGCCGCATGCACGTCATCCGCGCGGTCGCGGAGATCGGCCCGGCCGTCCAGGTGTCGGCCGCGGCCTACCTCCGGGCCAAGCTCGCCGGCTGAGCGCGTGCGGTGGGCGCCGTGCCGGCGCCGGACTCACCGACGACGGAGGCGCTGCCGGCGCACCCATTTCGCTCAGGATGTACACTGACAAGATCGATGATAGATCCGGCATTGTCACTCTGTGCATTGAGCGAGCGCGTCGGCCACGAGCCGGAAGGACAGAACCGACGACAGCGGCGCGTCGGGGAGCGTATGGTCACGTCGCCGCCCATGGATCGATGATAGTCAAGCCGCAGCCCTCGAAGCCGCCGGCATCCCGCGTGACGATGGCGGCGCGATGGGCGCGGGCGATCGCCGCGACGATCAAATCCGGCGTCTCGATCGGGCGACCCATCTGACGCCGTAGGGCGAAAAGCTCGGCATAGGAGGCAGCAGCTCGCGCATCGAAGGTCAGAATGCGGCCGCTGAATTCCCGATTGAAAATCGCTTCTGCCATCGTCTCAAGCTCGGCGCGGCGACGGCCATCCGGCAGAATCGAAATACCAGCCAGGACTTCGGCTTGGCACATGGCGGCAGTGAAAAGCGATAGTGGAGGCTGCACCCGCATCCATGAGGCAATGGCAGCCGCTGGCCTTGGCTTCATGGTTTCCGACAGCACGTCGGTGTCGAGAAGATACATCACTCGAAAGTCGGTGGATCGCGCATGGGCTGACGCGGCGGAAGCTCAAGCTCGACCCCTCCAAGCGGTTCGACATGTGCCCGGATGCGGTCATAGAGATGAGTTCAGGATGTCGCGTCGATTTTCCGACCGCCTCGCTGATGATGGCCCGTAACTCGGCCTCCATCGACCGGCCATTCCGGGCAGCCCTCACACGTAGCTGCTCCTTGATATCGGCATCGATGCGCCGGACAGTCAGGCTGGCCATGGAAAACTCTATTGAATAGGCATTTCTAATTGTATGCGTCGATTTCGTTGCGGTCAATGATCGCGTCGATTGATGGGCTGCTCAGTTGGGCGAGGCCGTCAAGAGTAGCGATCATCGATTCCATGCTTTGAGCCCATCCTGAGGCAGGCTGCGATGGCGAGCATGGAGACGGTCCCAGGCTCAGGGCACGACACAGCCCGCCAGTGACGGCGGGCGGTGATGCGGCTCGCGCCGCTACACCCACAGGCAAGCCCGAGGGAACTCATGGTTCAGACCGACCCAAACCGACGACACAGTACCCCTGTCATGGCGATGTCGGCATTTCGCCTTCGCCGGGGTCCGCCGGGTGCTCCGGAAGCACGCTCGACTACCGCCATCCACCGGGGTGAATCGTCCTTCGGTCACGATGACGGTCTCGCTCCTGACCTCGACGCGGCACCGGATAGGGCCGCTCTCCATCCTCGGTCGTCCCACGGCGAAGGGGGCACGACACGGCCCCGGGCCGGTCACGGCTTGAAGCCGATGGCCTTGAAGAAGGTGTAGCAGAACACGCCGTCCAGCTCCCCCGTGCGGAGCAGCGCCCGGATCCCGGCATCGAAGGCGGCCGCGTCCGTCAGGCCGGCCCGGATCGCCTCGTCGCGCACGCCGGCCACCATGGCCGTGAAGGTTTTCCGGACGAAGCCGGCCGCCAGCTCCGGCCGGCTCCCATCCACGTAGACCTGACGCGGCGAGACGCGGACGGTGCGGAGGCCGGCCGCCGTCAGCAGCGGGTAGAGGCGACGGCCGATGTCGGGGTCGCCGCCCGCCGCGCGCTGCAATGCCACTTGGCAGCGGATGACAGCTCGGGCCGCGGGGTCGTCGGGGTGGAACAGGGTGGAGCCGTGGTCGCCCTCGACGACGGTGAGGCTCCCGCCGGGCCGAAGCACGCGCCGCAGCTCGGACAGCGCCCTCGCCGGGTCCCGCAGGTGCTCCAGCACGAAGCAGACGAAGGCGTGATCGAAGGAGGAATCGGGAAAGGGAAGGGCTTGCAGGTCGCCCTGCCGGAACTGCGGCACGGGCAGGCCCGCGGCCTGGACGCGTGCCTCGGCCTCGGCGAGCGACTTGGCCGAGATGTCGAGGCAGGTGATCCGCGCGCCCGGGCTGCCCCGTAGCAACGGCACGGTCTGAGCGCCGACGCCGCACCCCGCCTCCAGCACCGCGCTGCCGGCGGGATAGACGGTGTCGCGGTGCAGCAGCGCGTCCAGCGTCGCCGCCTGATCGTTCAGGCGCAGGCTTTCCGCCGCGTCGTAGCCGTGGACATAGACCGACCGCATGATGGCCCCCTCGTGGTGCTCGCCACCCTGGGGCCGTGTCCGCGGTGCGGTCTTGAACGCGATTGCGCCGGGCCTTCAGGCTCAGCAGGATGTCGTGGGTTCGCCCACGACATCCTGCCGCTTCTCGTGGAGAGGATGAGCAGGCTTTCGCGGATCGATCCGCGAAAGGCTGCTGAGGGCGGCGCGGTATCGGGCGGGCGTGATGCCGAGCTGCCGGCCGAAAGCGCGGGTGAGATGGCTCTGGTCCGCGAAGCCGGCGTGGGCCGCCACCTCGGCGGGGCACATGCCCGCGGCGAGGAGCTGGCGGGCCAGGCGGACTCGCCGCTGGAGCAGGTAGGCGTGCGGTGTCGTCCCCACGGCCTGCCTGAAGCCGCGCAGGAGTTGGAAGCGGCTCACCCCCGAGAGCGCGGCCAGCTCCGCCAGCGTGACCGGCCGTTCGGGTGCTTCCTCCATGTGTCGCAGCGCCCGAGCCACGGGCGGCGGCGGCCCGCACACCGGCGAGGGACGTCTGCCGTGGCGGGCCATGAGGTGCGCGAGCGTTCCCAGGACCCGCTCCTCCACTGCCAGGGCATCCGGCACCGGCGCGGTGATGCCGTCGAAGAGCTGGACGAAGCGATGGACGAGCACCGGGTCACGCAGGGCGGGGCGGGCGATCTCCGCGGTGCCATGCAGGTTCTCCCGCAGCATCCGGGCCACGAGGTCGGGATCGAGGTAGAGCATGCGCCAGGACCGCATCCGTCCCTGGACGGGATCGCCGTCGTGCATCTCGCCGGGATTGACCGTGATGACGTCGCCGGCCCTGGCCTCCACCGGACCGATGCCGCTCCAGGAGCGTTGGGCGCCGAAGTGCAGGACGCCGATGCCGAACTGATCGTGCGCGTGCCGAGGGAAGGAACGGTCGGAGGCGAGCGTGAAGGCTTCGATGCCCGGAACGGCCGATCGATGCTGTTCCGCCCGGTGTGTCCCGCCCGCTTTGGTCATCCAGTCTCCCATCGGTCCGACGACCGTCCTCCCCCGAAAACAGGCGTCCCCTCGACCGCGATGCGGAGCTCAGCCCGCCGCCCCTGATCCCGAATCTCCATCACGTCCGTGGACGCCACCGTCGCTCCCGACGCATGGCCGACCTCACCGGGGTCCAGGGTCGATCGTCCAGGTGGACGTGTAAATAGGGTCGGTGACGACCTCACCGGTGTTCCAGAGACGGTACTCGCCCGGTTGCGCGGGAAAGAAACTCCGCGGATCGGGCGGCAACCAGTAGATCTCGCCCTCGCGGGAGCCCTCCCGGGCGATCTCGAAGCCGCGACGGGCGTTCGCGGAGATGATCGTGCCGAACATCTGCTCCTGCTCTGAGCCGTCGGCGCGAACACGGGTGATCCCGATCAGCACCGTCGCCCCGACAAGCGACGCGGCTTGCCGCTCATCCCACGCGGGACGTTCACCGACATCTCTCATCTCGGATCGAACCTCGTGACCGCCCTCGCCGAGGTCTGCTTCCGACCCACCTCGGGCGTAGCGCGACCGCAGCAGGTGGCTCAGAAGCGGTCGTTTAGGCAGTTTCATTCAGCTGTCGACAACTAGCCGCAAGCTGCTTCGGTTTAGGTGTTCCGTCCCGCGGTGTGATGGTGCAAACTCACCCCTGACTCGTCAGGAG
>CAXTFP010000161.1:0-6980 GCA_964243135.1 uncultured Lichenihabitans sp. | reverse complement strand
CGGCGTAGCTGGCGCGGCGTACGGCCGGGCGCTCGGTCCGCGTCGCGTGGCGGCGCATCGCGGGGCGGCTGCCGTCCGGGCCGTCGGCGAGGCTGCTCTGGGCCGAGGCCGACAGGTCCGTGGCGGCGAGCGCGAGGGTGGCGATGGCCGCCAGGACGGCGGTCTTCTTGATGGTCGACATGGTGAACCTCCGGAACTGCATCGTCCTTCCCAAACCCCCGGGGGCGAGGTTCGGTTCATTCGGCCTCACCGGCCGGGCTCGGCCCGGCCCGGCGGGGCGCCTCGTCGCCGGGGTACGGCGTCGTTCCAACGGTCCACGACGGCCACCCCGCGCCGCCGCCGAGCCCGGACGACAGGGCCGCCATTACGCGCAAAAAAGTGGATCCGGCGCCGCCGAAAACCCCTTGCGGCGCCCTTCGGCCTCACCACATTTCAGAGGCGCGGGCCGCAACGGACGCGCGATCCCCAAGGTTCCGGCCAGCAACGCCGGGATCACATGTCGCTCCACAGAGGATATGTTTCGATGCGCCAATATGACCTTTCCCCCCTGTACCGTTCCACCGTCGGCTTCGATCGGCTGTTCACGATCCTTGACCAGATGTCGGGCGTCGAGGCCACGGCCCAGACTTATCCGCCCTACAATATCGAGCGGACCGGCGAGAACGCCTATCGCATCTGCGTCGCGGTGGCGGGTTTCTCCGAGGACGATCTTTCGATCGAGACCCGTGAAACCATGCTGCTGATCCGCGGCTCCCGCAAGACCGACGCGGCCGAGGCCCCGAAGACCGAAGTGCTCTACCAGGGCATCGCGGCCCGCGCCTTCGAGCGCCGCTTCCAGCTCGCCGACCACGTCCAGGTGACGGGCGCGGCCCTGGAGCACGGTCTCCTCCACGTCGACCTCGTGCGCGAGATCCCCGAGGCCCAGAAGCCCCGGCAGATCGCCATCGGCACCAATGCCCGCGCCCCGAAGGTGGTGGAGTCCAAGGCCGCCTGACGGTCGGGCGCCGCGGCGTCCGACCCGGCCGACCGATAGGAGGGCGTCCCGCGAGGGGCGCCCTCTTCGCATGGGGACCCCGGAGAGCCATCGCGCCGTTAGGGATCCTGAGCCGGGCCGCGATCCGGCGACCGGCGCGGCACCCCGGCACGGGGCGCCGGCCCAGCGGTGAGACTTCCCCATGCGATACAACAGGCTCGGCCGCACCGGCCTCTTCGTGTCCGAACTCTGCCTCGGCACCATGACGTTCGGCGGCACCGGCGAGATCTGGAGCAAGATCGGCGCGCTCCAGCAGGAGGAGGCCAACGACCTCGTGAAGACCGCGGTCGACCGCGGCATCAACTTCATCGACACCGCCGACGTCTATTCCCAGGGCATCTCCGAGGAGATCACCGGGCAGGCCCTGCACGGGCTCGGCATCGCCCGCCGCGACGTGGTGGTGGCCACCAAGGCCTTCGGGGAGACCGGCCCCGGCCCGAACGCGCGCGGCTCGTCGCGCTCGCACCTCATCGAGGCCTGCAAGGCGAGCCTGAAGCGGCTCAAGACCGACTACATCGACCTGTACCAGCTCCACGGCTTCGACCCCGCGACGCCGGTCGAGGAAACGCTGCGCGCCCTCGACGTGCTGGTGCAGCACGGGCACGTGCGCTACGTCGGCGTGTCCAACTGGGCCGCGTGGCAGATCGCCAAGGCGCTCGGCGTCTCGGAGCGGCTAGGGCTCGCCCGCTTCGAATCGCTCCAAGCCTATTACACCGTGGCGGGGCGGGACCTCGAACGCGAGCTCGTGCCGATGATGACGTCCGAGGGCGTCGGCCTCCTGGTGTGGAGCCCGCTCGCCGGCGGCCTCCTGTCGGGCAAGTACGGCCGCGACCACGCGGGCGAGCAGGGGAGCCGCCGCACCTCCTTCGACTTCCCCCCGGTGAACAAGGACCGCGCCTGGGACGTCGTCGACGCCCTGCGCCCGATGGCGCAGACCCGCGGGGTGTCGGTGGCGCAGATCGCCCTCGCCTGGCTGCTGCACCAGCGCGCCGTCACCAGCGTCATCGTCGGGGCCAAGCGCGTCGACCAGCTGGAGGACAACATCGCGGCGACGGGCGTGGAGCTGACGGCGGACGAGATGGCGGCCATCGACGCGGTGAGCGCGCTGCCGCCCGAATATCCGGGCTGGATGTTCGCGCGCCAGGGCGAGATCCGCCGCAAGCAGCTCGCCGGGGAGCCCCGCGCAGCGGCCCGCTGAGGAGCAAGGGGGGCGGGCCGACGCCCGCCACCGACCGGGATGCCGTCCACGGCGGCGGGGAGCGCAGGACGAGACTCGGGCAGGGGAATGCTCCGGGGTTGGGGCGCCCGCGACTTGCCTTCCAGAGTCATCAGAACTGGCGTCGACCCGGAGTGCTGCGCGAGCCTCGGCCCCTTCGCCGCCTCATCCATCGGCAGAAAAATTCGGACCTTGAACTTATTCCATCGATGGAATAAAATCTACTATGGTTTGGAAGGTTGAGGTCACGGACGAGTTCGCAGCTTGGTTCGAGGCTGCGAGCGAGCCCGTTCAGGACGACGTGGATCGATCCGTCGGTCTACTCGAACAGAAGGGCCCCAACCTTTCCCATCCCTACTCGTCGGGAATCAAGGGTTCCGACTACGAACATATGCGAGAGCTGAGGGTCCAGAGCGGCGGGCACCCGATCCGGATCTTCTACGCCTTCGATCCGAGACGCACGGCCATCCTCCTCATCGGAGGAGACAAGACCGGAGATGGTCGTTTCTACGAGACGTTCATCCCGAGGGCAGATCAGCTCTATGCCGAATACATCGATGAAATCAGACGAGAGGGTTTGATCCCATGAGCGGTCATCGTTCGTTCGAAACCCTGCGGGCGCGGATGTCTCCTGAACGACGGGCGCGCAACGCCGAGGCGAGCGACGCTCTCATCCACGCCGTGACCCTAGCTGAACTGCGATCGATCAGGCGGCAGGCGCAGAAGGATGTCGCGGCCGAGGTGAGGGTCCTTCAGCCCGCCGTGGCGAAGCTCGAACGCCGGGGCGACATGTGCGTCAGCAATCTCATGCGCTATATCGAGGCGCTGGGCGGGACGTTGGAGATGAAGGCACATTTTCCCGATGCCAGCCTAACGGTCCGGCTGGAGCATGGAGACGTGCGCCGCGCCGCGGAGGTAGACGATACCGGGGCTCTCCGCCCGTCGATCCCGCGTCGGCGTGACGGTCCGGTCTGAGGGGCTGCCGATCTTCTGACGATCCCGCTGTCTGGGACGGGGCGTGTCGACCACCCCGCCTCCCCGACATCCCGCGCGTGCAGCGGCATGGCGCGACAGCGCTCTCAGTTTCTCGGCAGAGCTATCCGTGAGCCGGGCGGAGGAGCCCCCGTGCACGCCATTCAACGCCAAGGTCACGCCGACATCCGTCTCCGATGCGGAAGATGACGCCTGTTCATGGACGGGCGTACTACTGTCTCTCGTTTCGCCTCGTCAGGTGTCGAATCACGGATTTGCAGAGTTCCGAGACTTCGGCCGCCGTGAGGGAGTTGGGTTGGTCGACGCCCTTCGTCGCGATCTGCTCGAGCCGCAGGATGGATCGGATCTCGCCGTAGCTGGCCTGCGCGGCCCAGAGCAGACGGTTGGCGCGTTCGACGCTGTTCATGGCCCGAGGCTCCCACTGGCCTGAGAGCCCGATTATCACAACCATAAGTTCGAAACGCAATCTGTTTGAACCTTCGATCTGCGCAAATGTTAAAAATTCGGCGGTCTGTGTCCGCCGGAACAGCGTCCACGACGCTCCGCCGCCGTTCGGCTTCGGGCAGGTGCGATCGCACCGTCCCGGCGGGTCACACGCTCAGGTGCGCCCGCACCTCATGCTCGACCATGTCGGCCTTGCGGCCCGCCAGGACCACGGCGCCGCGGTCCATGACCGCGAAGCTGTCGGCGAGGTCGCGGGCGAACTCGAAATATTGCTCCACCAGCACGATCGCCATGTCGCCGCGCCCGCGCAGGTAGTCGATGGCGCGGCCGATGTCCTTGATGACGGACGGCTGGATGCCTTCGGTGGGCTCGTCGAGCACGAGCAGCTTCGGCCGCGTCACCAGTGCTCGGCCGATGGCGAGCTGCTGCTGCTGGCCGCCCGACAGGTCGCCGCCGCGCCGGTGCATCATGCTCTTCAGCACGGGGAACAGCTCGAATACCTCGTCGGGCACGTGGCGCAGGGCGCGGCCGACCGGCGCGAAGCCGGTGTGGAGGTTCTCCTTCACGGTCAGCAGCGGGAAGATCTCGCGGCCCTGGGGCACGTAGCCGATGCCGCGCCTGGCGCGCGCATGGGTCGGCAGGCGCGACACGTCCTCGCCGCCGAGCCGGACCACGCCGCCGCGGATGGGCTGGAGGCCCACGATGGCCCGCAGCAGCGACGACTTCCCGACGCCGTTGCGGCCCAGCACGCAGGTGACGCGGCCGGGCTCGGCCGAAAGCGACACGCGCCGTAGCGCCTGGGCGGCGCCATAGAAAAGGTCGATGGAATCGACGTTCAGCATGGGCGAAAACCTCGCAAAATCAGCGCTCAACACCCATATCAGAGGTCAGCCGGGCCACCCCCGCACCCACCCTTGAGGACCCCATGCGCGACCTCGTCACGCCCTTCGCCACCACCCTGAAACGCCTCGTCACCGAGCCCGCCGTGATGATCCCGGAGGAGCGCATCCGCGAAGCCTACCGCGACACGGTGATCGGCCGCAGCGTGCGCGACGCGCTGGCGCGCCAGCTCCCCGCCGCGGTGCCCCGCGGGGACGTGCTGTTCATGCGCGTCCCCGGCCACGTCCTCGTCGTCAACCCGCGCAACGCCCCGCCGCTGTGAGACTCGGGCGGGCTCACCGCCCGAGGTAGACTTCCACCACCCGCGGGTCGGCGCTGACCTGGTCGAGCGCGCCTTCCGCCAGCACGGCCCCCTCGTGCAGCACCGTCACCTTGACGCCGAGGTCGCGCACGAAGGCCATGTCGTGCTCCACCACCACGACCGCGTGGTCGACGGCGATCTCGCGCAGCAGCTCCGCCGTGGCGGCGGTCTCGCTGTCCGTCATGCCGGCCACGGGCTCGTCGACGAGGAGCAGCTTCGGGTCCTGGGCCAGCAGCATGCCGATCTCCAGCCACTGCTTCTGCCCATGGCTGAGGTTTCCGGCGCGGCGCGCGCGGTGGTCCCACAGGCGGATGCGGCGCAGCACGCCTTCGACCTTCTCCCGCCGGTCGCGGGCCGCGCGGCCGAACAGCGTCGCGAAGGCGCCGCGCGGCGCCTTCAGCGCCAAGTGGACGTTGGTCTCGACGTCGTGGTTCTCGAAGACGGTCGGCTTCTGGAACTTGCGGCCGATCCCCAGGGTCGCGATCTCGGCCTCGTCGCGCTTCGTGAGGTCGACGTGGCCCGAGAAGAACACTTCGCCCGTGTCGGGCCGGGTCTTGCCGGTGATGACGTCCATCATCGTGGTCTTGCCGGCGCCGTTGGGGCCGATGATGGCGCGCATCTCGTTGGGCGCCAGCACCATCGACAGCCCGCGCAGCGCCTTGTAGCCGTCGAAGGACACGCGCACGTCGTCGAGGTAGAGCAGGGACGAGGTGAGGACGGGGTCGGTCACGCGCTCACTCCGTCACCGGCGAGGAGAGTCGCTGCTCCTCGGGCACCACGGGCCGCTCGGCCGGCGGCTCGGGGCGGCGCCGCGCCGTCAGCCGGTCGACGAGGCCCAGGATGCCCTGGGGCAGGAACAGCGTCACCCCGACGAAGAGCCCGCCCAGCGCGAAGAGCCAGTACTCGGGCAGGGCGCCGGTGAAGAAGGTCTTGCCCCAGTTCACCAGCACGGCGCCGAGCGCCGCGCCGACCAGCGTGCCGCGGCCGCCGACCGCGACCCAGATCACGGCCTCGATGGAATTGCCGGGGGCGAACTCGCCGGGGTTGATGATGCCGACCTGCGGCACGTAGAGCGCGCCCGCCACCCCGGCCATCATGGCCGACAGGGTGAAGACCACCGCCTTGTAGTTCTCGACCCGGTAGCCGAGGAAGCGGGTGCGGCTTTCGGCGTCGCGGATCGCCACGATCACCTGCCCGAACTTCGACTGCGTCACGGCTGCCGAGATCGCGTAGCCGAGCGCCAGCGCCGCGCAGCTCGCCGAAAACAGCGTCGCCCGCGTGCCGTCCGACTGGACGTCGAAGCCTAAGATCTCCTTGAAGTCGGTGAGGCCGTTGTTGCCGCCGAAGCCCATGTCGTTGCGGAAGAAGGCGAGCAGCAGCGCGTAGGTGAGGGCCTGGGTGATGATCGACAGGTAGACGCCCGTCACCCGCGAGCGGAACGCGAAGTAGCCGAACACCAGGGCGAGGGCGCCCGGCACCAGCACCACCATCAGGGCCGCGTAGGGGAAGGCCCCGAAGCCCCACCACGTGACGGGCAGCTCGTGCCAGTTCAGGAACACCATGAAGTCCGGCAGGTCGGGATCGGCGTAGACGCCGCGGGCCCCGATCTGCCGCATCAGGTACATCCCCATGGCATAGCCGCCGAGCGCGAAGAAGGCGCCGTGGCCGAGGGACAGGATGCCGCAATAGCCCCACACGAGGTCGAGCGACACGGCGAGCAGCGCGTAGCACAGGTACTTGCCCACCAGCGTCACCGCGTAGGTGGACAGGTGCAGGGGCGAGCCCGGCGGGGTCAGCAGCGACAGGGCCGGCACCAGCACGGCGGCGGCCGCGAGGACGGCCAGGAAGACGAGGCCGCGGGGGGACAGGAGGCGGGCGTTCGGCATGGCGTCAGGCCTCCACGGCCCGGCCCTTGAGGGCGAACAGCCCGCGCGGGCGCTTCTGGATGAACAGCACGATGAAGACCAGGACGGCGATCTTGGCCAGCACCGCGCCCGCGAAGGGCTCGACGAACTTGTTCGCGACGCCGAGCGACAGGGCCGCCACCAGCGTGCCCCACAGGTTGCCGACGCCGCCGAACACCACCACCATGA
>CAXTFP010000160.1:3357-6991 GCA_964243135.1 uncultured Lichenihabitans sp. | reverse complement strand
GCCCGCAAGGCCGCGATCCGCCGGGCGCTGGCGCGGCGCGGCGCGGCGGCCCGCGTCCTGTCCGACCCGCGCTCGCCCGACCCGCGCGTCGGCTACGCGGCCGAGGGCACGCCGCTCGTCACCCTGATCGTGCCGACGCGCGACCGGGCCGACCTCCTGCGCGTGTCGGTCGGCACGATCCTGGCGAAGACCGCCTACCGGCGCTTCGAGGTCGTGGTGGTGGACAACGGCTCGGTCGAGGACGACACATTCAAGCTGTTCGACTCCTGGGTCGGCGACGCGCGGGTGCGGGTGCTGCGGGACGGCGGCGCCTTCAACTATGCGCGCCTCAACAACGCCGCCGCGGCCGGGGCCAGGGGCACGCTGCTCGGCCTCGTCAACAACGACGTCGAGGTCACGGACTCCCACTGGCTGGAGGAGATGGCCGGGCTGGCCTGCCAGCCCGGCGTCGGCTGCGTCGGCGCCAAGCTGTGGTACCCGGACGGGCGGCTCCAGCACGGCGGCGTGGTGGTGGGGGTGGCGGGTGCCGCCGGCCACCGCCACAAGCGCAGCCCCCGCGGCGCCCGGGGCGCGCGCGACGACCTCGTCACCGTCAACGAGGTGTCGGCCGTCACGGCCGCCTGCCTCGTCGTGCGCAGGAGCGTCTACGACGAGGTCGGCGGCCTCGACGAGGCGCGCTTCGCCGTGGCCTACAACGACGTCGACTTCTGCCTCAAGGTGGCGGCGGCCGGCTACCGCAACCTGTGGACGCCCTTCGCCGAGCTCATCCACCACGAGAGCCTCAGCCGCGGCCGCGACCTCAGCCCCCGCACGGCCGAGCGCTTCAACCGCGAGGTGGCAGCGCTGCGGATGCGCTGGGGCGAGCGGTTGCTCGACGATCCCTACGGGTCGCCGAACCTGACCGTGGAGGCGGAGGACGGGAGCGTGAGGGTGCAGTAGGTCGTCTGCGCTGCAGGTTCAATGGATCGGAGCCGTCGCGCCACGGGATGGACTCTCGCCCTCCGGACGCGGACACTCCATCCTGTCGCGATGAGGTCGAGCCGATCACGCTCCGCGTCAGACCGCCCGTGATCGAAGGGACCGGCTCCGATGGACGCGGCGAGGGAGACGGGAGGTGAGCCACCACGGGCGGGAGCCGTCCCGCGGGCCTGCGACGACGGGGAGGGCTGAAGCATGGATGTCGACAGTGTCGCCGAGCACGACGCGCTGCTTCGCTCGTTGCAGCCTCTCGACACGGCCGAACGCGCCCGCCGCCTCGTCGAGGCGATCACCATTCGGAGGAATGACCTCTCGTTTCTGTTGCCGTTGATGGCCGCCAGGACGATCGATGAGGCGGCCTTCGCCGACGCTCTCCGGTTCTGCATCGCCCGGGATGCGAACAACTTCGTCGCGCTCCGCGCGCTGTGCTGGCACCAGAAGCGGGCCGGAGACTTTTCCGGCGCGCGCGCGAGCCTCACGCGCCTCGTGACGCTCGCTCCGCGACACGATGCGCTGAAGCTCGAACTCCTCCGCGCGGAACTCGTCGCTCCGGGCGAGGGAGCACAGGGCAATATCGCCCTGGGGCTCAGTGCCATCACGGACCGATTGACCTGGGTGAGCTACCACTACCAGCTCGGTCTGGTGCATCCCTCATTCGCGCGCCCCGACCAGCGTGAACTCCTCCTACGGGAGATGAGCTCGGCGAGGGGGGAGGCGATCGCATCGTCCTTCGACCGGATCGACACCCGCGAGACGCTCGACCGCGACGCATGGTGGGACATCCTCGCCATGCTGCTGAAGGCCGAATCCATCGCTCTGGTGGGAAATGGGCCACGTCTCGAAGGATCGGGTCTCGGCGCTTCGATCGACGCACATGACGCCGTCATCCGCCTGAACTTCCCCGAGATGAAGGGCCACGAGGTGGACGTGGGCCGTCGAACCCACCTCGTCGCCTTCAGCGAGGCGCTGCTCGATCGCCTGCCGCAGTTCCTCGCGAGGGACTCGCGTTTCGTCGATCTTCCTCGGCTCTCGCTGTCGCCCATCGACAGGAAGCGAGTGTTCGATGATCCGATCATGACCCGAATGGGCTTTCTGCCCAACTCCTTCCGTCAAAGATTGCGGGCCTTCTCCTACGACATGTCGACGACCGGCACTTTCATGCTCTGTCTGCTGATGATGTTGGGAAAAAAGCGCATCGACCTGTTCGGCTTCGATTTCTACGCGGATGGAGGCAGGCCTCACTATTTCGACGGTCACGACGTCGTCTTCTCAGGGCACGATACCGCGTATGAAAGGTTCTTTGCCGAGACCTTCGCGCCCACCCTCTGATGATCGGGCGCTCCGGGTCGTTTGGGGCGGTGCTGAACTCCTGCCACGGACAGGTGCCTCGGCCGCCTTCTGCCACGGCCCGATGACCGCGTCCCGCTTCCAAGGCCGCCCCATGCTCTACTTCGCCTATGGCTCGAACCTGCACCGCACCGGCATGCTGTCCCGCTGCCCGGCCGCCGTCCCGCTCGGCCGCGCCGTCCTTCCGGATCACCGGCTGGTGTTCCGCCTCTGGGCCGACGTGGCGCCCCGGCCCGACGCGAGCGTCGCGGGCGGGCTGTGGCGGATCACGCCGGCGTGCCTCGCGGCACTGGACGACTACGAGGACGTGGCCGGTGGCCTCTACCGCCGCCTCCCGGTCGCCGTCCGGCCGGAGGGCGGCGCCGACCCCGTCGAGGCCCTGGTGTACCGCATGACCGCGACCCACGAGGCGCCGCCGGAGCCCGGCTACCTCGCCGCGCTGCTGGAGGGCTGCCGCGATTTCGGGCTCGACGAGGCCCCCGTCCGCGCCGCGGCGGCCGCGGCGAGCCGCCGATGAGGTGAGCGTCCCGGGGTAGCTCCTACGCCGGCTCGCCCTCCGCCGCGAAGGGCGGGACGGCCGCTCCAGCACGCCGCCAGACCACGGTCGAAGCGCCGCCCTCGATCCGCTCGGCCAGGAGCACGTGGCGCGCCGCGTCCGGCACCCCGCCCAGCACCGTGAGCTCCACCACGGCGTCGGCCGCGGGGCGCTTCGCCCGCCACGCCGCGAAGGGGTAGCCGGCGAGCGGGACGAAGGTGCCCGAACCCCGCCGCGGCCCCGAGAAGATGGTGGCCCCGCTGTTGATGGGGCTCAGCTCCACGCGGTCGCGGTGGGCGGCCAGCAGGCTCGCCGTGTCGAGCGTCAGCACGCAATGCGCGTGGCCGCGGTAGGCCCGCGCCCCGAGCAGCTTCCGCAACCGCGCCGCCGACACCCAGAAGAACACGCGCCCGTTCAGCAGCCTGTACCAGTCGGAGGGCGCGAGCCCGTCGTCGAGGCAGCGCATCAGCGCCGCGTCGCTCATCGGCGACTGGTCGCGCACGGTGGCGCCCGGCAGCCCGGGCCCGTCCAGCCGCACGCCCGCGGGGCGCCGCCGCGCCTCGACCGCCTGCCGCGCTTCGACGGGCACGCGGTAGAGGTCGAGCAGGGCCGAGGTCGACAGGAGCCCGTGCTCGCGGATCGACGGCCAAGCCCCATCCTCCGCCATGTGGAACAGCCGCGGGTAGTGGGCCAGCACCTCGTCGTCCGTCATCCCGGTCCTGCTCCGCTCCGGGACCGGCCCGCGACGCCGCGCCCGCCGTCCCGGCGCAGCGA